>DATJHZ010000153.1:0-6678 GCA_035493595.1 Cyclobacteriaceae bacterium
AGGTAAGGAACAAACTTGGGATGATGTTTTAATTCGAGATATGACTTGTGACCTTCTTCTGCAAGATCACTTATTAATTTATGTTCTTTCTCATCGAGATGACTCTTCTTGTTGTTCCTGAAAACAGCATTCTCAATACCAGCAGATAAAAGTTGCTCAAGATTAAAGAGACATGATGCATGCTTACCGAAGTTAGAACTGATGGTTTGACCCTGCACAGTTATCTGCACTTCTTTATCCTCAACAGTATCACCCAATGATGCATAGAAGTCGTGCGTGTTTCCACCACCACGTGCCGGCGGTCCTCCACGACCATCAAAGAACACAGCTGTTAAACCGTATTGACGTGAGAGCATGGTTAAATTTTCTTTCGCCAGGAAGATAGACCAGTTGGCTCTCAGATAACCACCATCTTTAGTGCCATCAGAGAAACCAAGCATGATGGTTTGCTTGTCTCCACGTTTTGTAACATGTTCTCTATAAACAGGAATGTTGTAAAGAGCTTCCATAACCTTGGTACAATTTGCAAGGTCTTCGATGGTTTCAAATAAGGGCACGATATCCAATGGAAAATCATCGCCTTTGCCTAGTATCAGGCGTGCAAGTTGAAACACCTTGATCACATCAACAGCAGAACGGCAGTTACTGATCACATAACGCTGACAGCCTTCATCGCCATTATGTTCTTTTATCTTTTCAATGACATGAATACTTTCAATCAACTCCGTTACAAAGTTGTCTTCGAACTTAAGAGCCTGAGGTTTGAACTTAAGCTTAAGCAGTGTGTCAATCTGATCTTTCTCTTCCAGCTTATCGAAATCTTTTAACTTCTTATTCTTAACCTGAAGTTGTTTAAAGATGGCATCCCACGCATAAGCATGTTTACGACTATCCTGGCGGATGTCCATGCTGGCAAAGTAGAATCCAAAAATGCGAACTTTTAAGATGAACGAATCCAGCAGATCAAGGAAAAGTCCGCGATGTTGTTCAACTAAAATTTCTCTTGCCTTCAACAAATCATCGAGAAGTGCAGAGGCATTTTCGTAACCCTCCTCTTCTGTATTACCAAAAGCTAATGGATAAACTTTATTTTCGGCCTGACCAATAATTTCTTCTACACCTTTAAACGTAAGACGTCTTTTCAGAAAACGAATATCACGATAGTAGCATTTCAACAGTGTTTGTTGTAAACGCTGTGCTACTCTAAGCGTAATGTTGTGCGTTACAAACGGATTGCCATCACGGTCACCTCCGGGCCAGAAGCCAATCTTGATAAGATCGTAGTTAGACCATTCTTCGGGTTTTATTTTCAGACCATCCTGAAGTTTGGTGATAATTTCAGGAAGCACATTGTAGAATACATTTTCAAGAAACCAGCACAAGCTTACGGCTTCATCAAACGGTGTTGGCTTTTCTTTATTGATGAAGGCAGTCTTGCCTAACTGGCGGAGCAGTAAATTAATATGATCGAGATTACGCTCACGTATGGCTTCCTCCAGATCGTTGATGATTGCCAGCACAGCGCCAGGGTAAAACTGTGTAGGGTGAGCCGTGAGCACGACTCGCACACTGAAATTATCTATTTTCTTTTTAAGATCTTCCATCACCCCTTCGGCCGAAGCACGAAGTAGTAAAGCAGAGAGTGTTCCCTTTCCATTAAGATCATTAACTTCTTCAAAGGCTGCATCTTCAACCGAGTCGAAAAGTACAACCTGGCGTTCGGCATATTTTATAAAACTGAAAAGCAGATCGAACTGCTCTTCACGGGTAGCACTTGGCGCAAAGTCACTAAAGAACTTCTTTATAATCGTCTTGGGGTCCTTACCCTTTTCATAACCCTGCTCACATGATTGTTGAAGTAATGGCAACAGTGTACCTGTGCGATAGATGCCTGTGTACGGCAGGTTTAAAAACAGACTGTTGTAAATGTGGTATCGGGTTGACACAGCCTGATCGTAAGTTCTTGACATGATTATAAAATGGTTACGAACAAATTTATTAAATACATCCGTTACGATTTACAATTTGTCAACTTCTGTTGTATGTTTATTTCTATCGAAAACCATTGCTTGAATTTTTTTTAAAAGAAGGCACCCTTATTTTTACATTTTGCAAAAATGCACATAGCATCAGGCGACAAGCAGTTATCAGATTCGGAGCTCACCCGACTTTATAAATCATCGGGCGATCTGGCTGTGCTTGGTGAATTGTACAATCGCTACATGCCGATGGTGCACGGGGTCTGCATGAAGTATCTTAAAGATCGCGAAGAGAGTCGCGATGCTGTCATGCAAATCTTCGAAAAGCTAATTGGAACAGCCCGGGAACACTCGATTGAGCACTTCAAAAGCTGGCTTTATGTTACAGCCCGCAATCATTGCCTCATGAAACTGCGTGCTGAAAAGGGAAGGCATTTCGAAGAATTTTCGCCTATCCATATGGAAAATGCCAATCTGGCGCATCCTGATGAAGAGTCTGAGATGGAAAACAATTTAAGCGCCTTGGAAAAATGCATTGACAAGCTTATCGCTGAACAAAAGCAGTGTGTACAATTGTTTTATATAGAGCAGAAATGCTATAAAGATATAACCGTCGTAACGGGTTATGATTTAAACAGCGTGAAGAGTTATATTCAAAATGGAAAACGAAACCTGAAGATTTGTATGGATCAGAATGGATGATCTGAAACACGATATCGAAAAATATTTACGAGGTGAACTAAGCTCCTCCGAAATGCATCAACTGGAAAAGAGGGCGCTTGATGATCCGTTCCTGGCAGATGCATTAGAGGGCGCCAGCATGATTTCATCTGATGAGCTTTCTGCTGATTTAGTATCGCTAAGAAAAAAAATTCAGCAGCGCATTGAGCCTGAAAAAAAATCTATATCTCTTTGGTATTGGCCTTTGCGCATTGCTGCAGGATTGTTGATTCTGATCGTTTCAGGATATATCATTTTTACACTAACAGATCAAAATACAACAACACAACAATTAGCGCTTAACAAAACAGAATCAAATGCTCCAAAGGAATCACCTGTTGTATCGCAGTCTGCTGATTCTGTTCAGTCATCAGCCTTGAGCAAGGAAGAAACCGCTATCAAAAAAGAACCAGCTATTAAAGAACCAGCTATTGTTGACTTCAAAGATAGAAAGGCAACAGCCAGCGTGCGCAAGGAAACAGCGCGTCAACCAATGGAGCCACTCAAGTTAGAAGAATCCATAGCTTCTGGTGATGTTGCCTCGGCACCTGTAACTGTGTCAGAACCTTCCCCAGTTGAATCTGTTCAGGAAGAAGCAGAGATTGCAAGCGTCTCTGAACCAAAACAAGTTCAACGAGATGATGACGCATATAGGCAAGCCGACAAAAAGAAAATGCAAACAGAAAAGCCTGTTGTATCCGTAGAACCAACGGCAGGAAGAGCAGCTATTTTAAAGAAATCACCTTCACGCGTTTTGCATGGCAAAGTTACCGATGCTGAAGATGGAACAGTTATGCCAGGTGTTAACGTTATTGTTAAGGGCACTACTAAAGCAACGGTAACTGATGCCGAAGGCAACTATCAACTTTCATTGAATGATTCTACAAAAGATGAACTTCTCTTTTCATTTGTAGGCATGCAAAATCAGGAGGTTCCAATATCCGTTGCTGATTCAGTTAATGTTCAGCTAAGTCCTGACTATGCTTCACTAAGTGAGGTAGTAGTTGTAGGGTATGCATCCCAGAATGAAGGCGTTGTTAAAGAAGGAGAAAATACATACCAGGTTGCAACACCAGAAGGTGGTAGAAAAGCTTACAAGACATACCTCGTAAGCAATATGAAGTATCCACAAATGGCCATTGAAAATAAAATTGAAGGCAAGGTTACAGTACAATTTATCGTTGACACCAGTGGTGTGCTTTCAGACTTCAGAGTTATTAAAGGCATTGGCTTCGGATGCGATCAGGAGGTTATGCGTCTTATCAAAGAAGGTCCTAAATGGTCAGCTACAAAACGAAATGATGTACCTCTAAAAAGCAAAGTTAAAGTAAGGCTCAAGTTTAAATTACCGCAGTAACTATAGTGCTTGACCTCATTCCTTAATTTCCCTATACTTGCTTTATACCTAACTGACGTGACTCGCCACCGCGACTCATCCACATGAACTTAAAAGCAAGAATATGAAATCAACCAAATTTCTTTTACTGATCTTACCATGCGCAGCTTTATTTTCGTGTGGCAAAAAAGATGAACAAACCAGCAACATGACTTATCCAAACACTTTAAAATCAGATACTGTCGATACATACTTTGGCGAATCGGTAGCCGATCCTTATCGCTGGCTCGAAAATGACACAGCAAAGAATACAGCAGATTGGGTGAAATCTCAAAATGATTTGACCTTCGCATACCTCAGCAAAATTCCATATCGCGATAAAATTAAAAAACGCATGGAGGAGGTTTTCAACTACGAGCGTTTAAGTGCTCCTTTCAAAGAAGGTGATTACTATTATTTCTACAAGAATGATGGCTTGCAAAATCAAAGTGTACTCTATCGCAAAAAAGGTGAGCATGGTACGCCCGAGATTTTCCTCGATCCAAATACTTTTTCAAAAGATGGTACTACAGCATTGTCTGACATTTCATTTTCAAAAGATGGCACGTTAGCTTCTTATCTCATTTCAGAAGGCGGCTCAGACTGGCGTAAGGCTATCACCATAAAAACTGCAGACAAAACTGTTGTTGAAGATTCACTTGTCGATTTGAAGTTTACAGGTATTGCCTGGAAGGGCAATGATGGTTTTTATTACAGCAGTTACGATAAACCAAAAGGCAGTGAGCTATCAGCAAAAACACAATACCATAAAGTATTCTATCACAAACTCGGCACACCACAGAAGAGTGATAAATTTATTTTCGGTGGAGAAACTACACCTCGCCGTTATATCGGCGCATACCTTACAGAAGATGAACGCTTCTTAATTATTACAGCAGCAACCAGCACCACAGGCAATGAACTTTACATTCAGGACCTGAGTAATCCATCTGCTAAACTCATCTGCATGGTTAATAATTTTAATAACAATCACGGCATAATAACCAATGATGGTACGCGGTTGTTCATTGAAACAAATCTCAATGCACCGAACTCTAAAGTAGTAGTAGCAGATTTAGCAAACCCAACACCCGAGCATTGGAAAGATCTTATTCCTGAAACTGAAAATGTATTGAATACATCAACCGGTGGAGGTAAAATTTTTGCAAACTATATGGTTGATGTTAAAACACAAGTAAAACAGTTTGACCTTAACGGAAAACTTGAGCGTGACATTGAATTGCCTGGGATCGGAACTGCAGGAGGTTTTAGTGCCAAGCATAACGATAAAGACTTGTATTATTCTTTCACTTCATTCACATACCCTACAACTATTTTCAAATACAATATTGCTTCCGGAAAATCTGAATTGTATGAACGACCAAAAGTTGATTTCAATCCAGAAGATTATGAAACCAAGCAAGTGTTTTATAAAAGCAAGGACAGCACTAAAATTCCCATGTACATAGTTTACAAAAAGGGTCTTGAATTGAATGGAAAAAATCCAACGATACTATACGGATATGGTGGCTTCAATGTAAGTCTTACGCCAACGTTCAGCACATCACGCATTGTGTGGTTAGAGAATGGAGGCATTTATGCACAAGCTAATCTTCGCGGTGGTGGTGAGTATGGAGAGAAGTGGCATATAGCCGGCACAAAACTTAACAAACAAAATGTGTTTGATGATTTTATTGCTGCTGGTGAATATCTTATCAACAACAATTATACTTCAAGTCCTTACCTCGCTATCTCTGGCGGCTCTAACGGCGGGCTTCTTGTAGGTGCCACTATGACACAACGTCCAGACTTGGCTAAAGTAGCATTACCTGCTGTTGGCGTTATGGATATGTTGCGTTATCATAAGTTCACAGCAGGTGCTGGATGGGCTTATGATTATGGTACAGCTGATGATTCAAAAGAAATGTTTGATTACTTGAGAAAATATTCTCCCGTACACGCACTGAAACCTGGAACTGCTTATCCGGCAACACTCATCACAACAGCAGATCATGATGACAGAGTTGTACCTGCTCACTCATTTAAGTTTGCTGCTACGTTGCAAGCCGATCATACTGGATCAAATCCTGTTCTTATTCGTGTTGATGTGAAGTCTGGTCACGGCTCATCTAATCTGAGTAAAACTATTGAAGTACTGGCTGATCAATATGCGTTCACATGGTCCAACATGAATGTCATACCACCAATTGCTAAGAAAGACATGTAATGAATTAAATAACTGAGTTAGTAGCTCATCAACTAAAAAGACCGTCAGATTGTCTGGCGGTCTTTTTTATTTTAATGTCTGTGGAAATTGTAGTGATGAACTACTTCGGATCAAGAATGTGATTGATGCGTTGGAGACAGTCGTCAAGATGCAATCGCGTAATAGGATCTGTATGAAGCGGCAGAGCTTGTGTAATTTTGCTGCGGAGCAACTTCAACTCAGATCTTACAATTGGCCTGATGTCTGATTGATTTACTTCAACACTTGTAAAGCCTATCATGGCACGTACATTAACAGAAGGCGTGTATTGATCATCTTTCATGAGACCTTCCATTTTCTCAAGATAGCCGCGTTGCAAATTTCTTCGATAGACATCA
>DATJHZ010000154.1:0-10307 GCA_035493595.1 Cyclobacteriaceae bacterium
AAGGGCAAATTAGTAGATGAAAACAAGAGTCCATTGATCGGTGCTTCCATCGTCCTTAACGGTTCACAACAATATGTTCTGTCAGGGTTAGACGGATCATACGTCATCAGTAACATAACCCCAGGTGAGCATACGCTAAGAGCTTCGTACGTTGGATACAACACGCAGGAGAAACTGATTTCATTTAAAGGTGAAAGCGAAGTTGTCATAACTGACTTTCAACTGGAACCAGATCCGAAAGTGTTGGGTGAAATTGTTATTTCAGCAAATGCTGAAGGAGGATCAGACATAGAGGCCCGAAAGAGTGAGAAGACAGCTAATCAGGTTATGAATATTGTCTCAGCAAAGACAATCGAACTATCACCTGATATCACTGTTGCCAATGTAATTCAACGTGTATCTGGAATTTCACTGGTACGAAATACCAATGGAGATCCGCAATACGCCATTGTGCGTGGCATGGACAAGCGTTACAATTATACGCTCGTCAATGGAATCAAAATTCCTAGTCCTGATAATGAGAACCGATATGTTCCACTCGACATCTTTCCGGCTTCATTGCTTGAACGTCTCGAAGTAACAAAATCTTTAACGCCAGGAATGGAAGGTGATGCTATAGGTGGTGTGGTGAATATGGTTATGAAGAAAGCACCTGAACAATTATCTGTTAAGGGCGATTTGCAACTTGGATATAATCAGATCAACATCAACAGAGACTTTCAAAAATTTGATCGGTCAGTTATCTCATATAAGGATCCATCTGAAAAATATGGCTCACTATATCAGGCGCAATTCTCAGATTTTACCAGGAAGAATCTTGTACTCCAACAAGTGAAGCCACTTCCTGATATTCTTTCAAGTCTTTCAATTGGTAATAGATTTATGAAGAATCGCATTGGAGTTCTTGTAGCTGGCAGTTTTCAAAATACATATCGCGGAACGAATAGTGTATGGTTTGAAACGCAAGTTGATTTTAACGGATCAAACCTGCCTCAGTTTAACTCCATGCAGGTAAGAAATTATTCAACACAACAGGTACGGGAAGCATTACACGCAAGGCTCGATTTTCTCATTACCGAAAAACATAAAATAAATTTATATTCTGGTTGGTATCGGATGCTCAATGCACAGACACGAGATACCAAAGAAACTAAGCTTGGTGCAACCGGTGGTTACGATCCAGCCAATGGAAATGCAGCATATTCTTATTTAACTCGCACGAGAGTAACAGATCAAACTATTTTCAACAATACACTACAAGGAACGCATACACTCCTGAGCAATTTTATTTTCGCCAATTGGTCTGCAGTTTATTCGGTAGCCAAAAATGATCAGCCCGACAATGCACAATTTAATCGAACAAGTGGGCTTAGTAATTTTGTTGAGTCGCCTCAGTCAATTGACAGAAACTTGCCACGTCGCTGGGATCGTAATACAGACACTGATTACACGGGCTATCTGAATTTCATTTTAACGCCGGCATTTATTGCTGAACAAAAAGGTGAGATTTCTGTAGGTGGTATGTATCGAAATAAGCAGCGTTCAAATTATTACAATAAATACAATCTGGATCCCAAGCCGGCACCACAATACAAAGGAGCTGATTGGCAGACTTACAATGATGTAAAGATGGTGGTCTTAAATCCGCTTGGCAGTTCTACTGATGAACAGAATTATCATGCACACGAAAATCTTCTCGACTACTATGTGCAATTTAAAATTCTTCTCGCCAAACGGCTACAGGTGTTGACAGGTGTTCGTGCTGAACAAACCGATCAGGGATACTTGCTCTTATATCCTAAGACAAATGAGACGCCCTCGCAAAACCAAAAGTACACGGATGTTTTGCCCAGCATGAGTTTGAAATATTCTCCAAACGAACGGATGAATATCCGCTCGACATATTACAAGGCAATATGTCGGCCAGGCTTTTTCGAGATAGTGCCTTACTACAATGACAATAGTTTTACAGAGAACTATGCTTCAGCAGGAAATCCAAACCTGAAACGTATCCAAGCTCACAACTATGATTTGCGTTGGGAATATTTTCCAAATGCCTTAGACCAGATATTGATCGGTACGTTTTATAAAAGAATTCTTGATCCGATTGAGTATGCGCTGGTTCCTTATGGAAGTGCAGGACAATTTGCTATTCAACCAGGTAACTATGGTAATGCCAACAACTGGGGAATTGAAGTTGACTTCACAAAGTACGTAAACAAGTTTGGTCTCCGTGCAAATTATACATTTACTAACTCTGCAATAACCACAGCAAAGACCATGCGTGTGCGAGAGGTTCCAAATGATCCGACATCTAATATCATTGTTGTTAATGTAAATCAAACCAGACCCTTGCAAGGACAAGCGAAACACATTGGAAATGTTTCATTGCTTTACAAAGACATGAAGAAAGGTATAAATGCACAGCTTTCTTTTGTTTACACTGGTGAGCGCATTGAAAGTGTGTCACCATTTTTAGATAATGATCAATGGCAAAAGCCAATCCTTCAATTGGATTTCGCTTGCGAAAAGAAAATCAGTCAGCACTTTGAGTGTTTTTTGAAAGCACAGAACTTACTTAATTCTCCATATAAAGTGTACATCAAAAAACCGAACTCAAACCAGAGTGTAGAATATCCTTATCAATCTTCAAAGAACACCACACTCACACGTTGGGATCAATATTATCAATCGTATCGCGTTGGTGTTCGCTATAATTTTTAATTCTTAAAAAAATACATATGAAAACAAAACTAAAACTCTCAGCTTTTTGCATTGCAGTCGGTATGGCCATTCTTGTCTCGTGCAAGAGCGATGATTCTCCACTTCCTGCTCCACAAGTTACCAGCAGCAAATCATCAATTGCAATCGCTGCGGATGCGTCCGATACTTTAACGTTAACAATTGTTGCTCCTGCGAAGTTTGCATCTGTTTCAGCAACTGCTGACAATGGAAGTGTAGTTGTTGACGAAATCACAGGAACTAATACTTTTACAGGAACAGCCCGATTGATTTATACAGCTACTGACGATCTCGGTAATTTCACAATAACGGTTACTGTTGCAGATGGCGAAAAGAAGACAGGAATAACAAGCATAGGAGTAGCTGTTAGTGCTAAAGCTCCAGTCACACTCGCAGCGGGAGACATCAGCGGTTCATTGGAACGAAATACAACGTATATCGCCGAAGGTTCATTAGTAGTACCTCAGGACCAATCATTGACCATTCCAGAAGGCGTTACGATTATTTTTGATGGTGATGGATCTCAGGGAAGTGCAGAGTTTACTGTAAATGGAAATCTCTATTGCAAGGGTACTAAAGAATTACCTATTTATTTCACACTGCCAGAGGCAAAGCGGGTTGCATCTAATATTTATGCTGGCCTGTGGGGCGGTGTACAGGCAACAACAACATGTGCTGAAATGGTATTGCAATACACCAACATTAATTACTGTGGAGCCCCTGCAGGAGCTTCTAACGGTTCGGTATTGGCAGGTGCTTACGCTGAAGGTACTTCACGGTATGGACTACTGTTCAGCAACAACAGCGGGAAGCTGGTGATGCAAAATTCAAAAATCGCTTATACAAAAGACGATGGTATGAGAGTTTTGGGTGGCACTATCCTGATCAGCAATAACTTTTTCGAATCTTGCGGATCAACTGGAGGGGAGTCAGTTAATATTAAAAGTGGTACCACTGGTGATGTAGCATACAACGTTCTGTATAGCTCGGCAACCAATGGATTTAAGATTTCAAATGTGAGTGGCTCATCACCAACACCACAAACCAATATCAATGTTTATAACAACACTGTCCTCAACGGAGGTTACCGTCAGACAGCTACATCTGCGCATGGCGGTTCCATTAATATGGAAAAGGGAGCTCGTGGTCAGATCTACAATAACATGGTAGTGAATTGTAAATTCGGAACTCGCATTACTACAGATTCTGACACGGTTAATATCAAGGTAGGATACAATCTGTATTATGGTGATGACGATGTAATCGCAGGACAGTTTTACCCCACAGCAAGCTGGATCAACAGCAAAGGGAAGAAGGAAGTTTCCAAAGATGTATCAGGAAGTGCTGGTGACAACGACCCCAAGTTTGTAAACTTTACGGTTACTAATTTTGTGTCTTCAGATGCAGCGAGTACAAGCAATCCAGCGTTTCTTGGAACGTATGATTTGCATCTTCAGAGTGGTTCTCCGGCTATAGGAAAAGGCAAGAGTGGATTTACAGTTGGAACTTCAATCATAGCGGGAGGTATAACATATAATGTTCCGGCACCATCTACTTATATTGGAGCATTTGGTACAAATTAAAGTCAACATTCAAAAATATTTATTGAAATAGAAAAAGGGCGAAAGCCCTTTTTCTATTGATATTAGTCATATTAACACATAACTGGATACGGCATGTTCAAATACTGTTTGGGTTAAGATAGGAAAGCATAGTTAATTAGTGTATCTTTGAGGATCATTTAAGAAATAGTGCCGTTCAGCAAGCCTTTCTAGTACACGCTTCGTTGTTTTCGTCTTTTTTCATTAATAATTTTCTTACGATTCCTTTTTAAGTTATCACGATCATTATTACAGATGATGGCATGGCTATTTACTAATGTGAATTTTTTATTTTAATTTTTATATAATGCAAGGAGTAGTAAAGTTTTTTAATGAAACCAAAGGATTTGGATTCATTACACCATCAGATTCAAAAACTGATATTTTTGTTCACGTTTCCGGTCTTATTGATGAGATCCGCGAGAATGATGAAGTTACCTATGAAGAAGAAAAAGGCAAGAAGGGCATGAATGCCGTGAATGTTACAAGAATAATGTAGATTCCTTTTTAATATTTTATAAGGTAAAAAGATCAACCACACGGTTGATCTTTTTTTTGCTCTTACTTAAGTCGTGAACTAATGTAGGAATACAGGATCACTAACTAGTCTTTCTTATTCATCTTTACTTGTTCGTGCTAACGAAAATTTATCAGCCTCCCTCAGTCAAACGCCTTCCCCACTAAGTTTAGCATGCATTGTTATCTGATGCCCACTATCATTACGGCAGAACATAAATTTTAAATTCTGCACACATGAAATACTTTATCGCTTTAATGCTATTGAGCTTCTCCATATCTGTAGTAGCGCAGAGGTCCGGAAATCTTTCGTATAACCAAATTGCGCCGCTGGAAAATGAATTACAGGCTACGCAAACGGATGGCGAGATAATACTTTCCGTAAGTGGTCTGCTTAATGCCCGGGCCGATACATTCGTCGCGTCCTTTGATGTGATGCAAGTTGGAGAGACAGCTGAAATGACAGACTCTTTAATGACCGCTCGTATTCTTAAATTTAAAATTGCATTGGGTAAGTTGAAGATAGACTCTATCGCGTTTACTACTGACATGATCTCCTTCGTACCCAAATATGATTTTCATGTACTCAATAAATTGTTCAGCAAAACATATAACGAAGTGCCAGACGGTTTTGAGTTGCAAAAGAATGTGATAGTACGTTACCACAATGCTTCTGATCTGGATGCCATTGTTACAGCAGCGGCAAAAGCCGAGATCTACGATCTTGTGAAGGTTGATTATTTTCTGAAAGATGTAAAGCAACAATATGATCAACTTCGTGTACAGTGCATGGAGGTATTGAAGACAAAAATAAAATCATGTGAAGCACTTGGTATTAAACTCGATGCACTCCGAAAAACTTTTGCCGACGATTTTAGTACAGTGCTACCACAAAATCGGTATGGCAGTTATCAAGCAGTAGCCAGACCTTCGCTGGATGCTATTAAAAAATCTTCCCCAGGTATTTCCAAGTTGCGTACTGCCGATTTATCGCCTTCAAAATATTATCAGGCAGTTCCATATTCTGACTTTGATGTAGTTATTAATCCAGTTGTTGATGAACCGATGGTACAGTTAAGCTATCAGGTCAGCATGAAATTCTTTGTGCCTCCGGTTGAATCTACTAATAGTGAATTGTTTCTGATCACCCCCAATGGTCAACTGCAAAAGATCGAAGGGCTTCACAGGTGATCATTCAAACAACCGGATGTAGTTTGAATAAAAAAAGGAAGACATTTAGTCTTCCTTTTTTGGTTTACCTTCCTCTACTGTGTCCTCCACCGGAGTGTCCGCCACCACCGTGGCTGCCACCTGAGGAACCGCCACTATGTCCGCCACCCGAATGTCCTCCACTGAATTGACTTCTGCTGCCTCCGGAGAAACTACCTGCACGCGAACCACCATGCGTAAAGTTGCCACTGCTGTTTCGACTACCACCACCAAAAGAAGGGGATGAAGTGTGAGAGAAGCTACTTCTACCAGACGAAGACGAAGCATGTCGACCGTTATATCCCTGATAACCTTGATAGCCCTGATGGCCTCGGTAACCGTTGTTCGAACTTATGCGACCACGACCATTTGAATTCCATCCATAGTGATTACCGTTATTTACATGGCTAAAATCCGAAGAAGTTCTGCCTGCATAACCGCGGTAGTGATTATCGCCACCACTGCGACCTCTTGAGCCATTGTTGCTGGCATAATAATGAGAACGATAATTATTCACTTGTACATGATAGTTATTATAAACATATCTGGAGGAGCTACGATAAGGTGCATAAAATCTTGGCATGTAGCCTATGCGGTGCGAATAACAGAAAGAGTAATAAGGGCGGAACGGTGTCCACCATGGATTATAAATACTGAAAGCTACCGGTGACCATGGGCGCCACCATCCTGGATAGTAACTCCAGGCCCAGGGCGACATCCATGGATTGTAATAAGGTGTATACACATATTGCACAACAGGCCAGGTCCACACATTAGTAACGACGCGTGCTGTACTTGTTCCTGCATTTACACGCACTTCATCAGAAGGTTCGATGATCGTTTCAATACCATAGATATCAGCATCACCTGTGATTTGCAGCGTTGCTTTTCCATCATCAAGTTTTTGTAATTCAATGACCGCAACATCCTGACTTTCGGTAGGGGAGATGACGGCTTGTAATACAAAAGCATGAACGTTTCCTTCTGTATGATCAATCACCTTAATATAATCGATGTTGTTATCGTTATTAAGATCGAGGTTGTTAACCTTCGAATCAGGCGAATTCAACATGTGTTCAAATTCTTCAGGTGAAGAAGATTTTTTGAAGAGTTCTAGAGCACCTTCCAGGCTGAAATTATCACCTGGTACTTGTGCCGTCGATTCCGACTGAGAACTACTTTGCAAATTATTTGTCATCGTCTGGGCATTGACGTTGAATCCAAGTGCCAGCGCGGCAAAAACTAAAATCCGATTTGACGTTTTCATAAGCATTAAGCTTTTTGTAGAATATGGACAAATTCCGGGCCACATTAATGGCTTTAAGTAATTCTTAACGCCGGAAAACCATCTACTATTACATATTTAACGGATTTTCCAGGAATAGGGGTTTTTAAATAAAAATTAAAAACCGCAACAGAATTCGCCCAAATTCTAATAACAATCTGGCGATAGACAACTTTAGGTTGTTTTTCATATTTGTAAGGCAAAGAATATTTTTTCAATTCCGTGCAACCTCTGAAGGATAGCAGCGTCTAATACATAAGATCATTATGTATCTAGCATTTATGCATTCACCAGAACTATTAAAGGGAACATTACAGACTATAATACTGAAGGTATTAAAGGATCATGGCAAAATGTATGGCTATGAAATTACACAGCGTGTTATGGAGCTTTCGGATGGGCGTATTTCGCTTACCGAAGGGGCGCTTTATCCAAGCCTTCATAAATTGGAGGCCGAAGGTCTTTTAAAGACAGAGGTTGTTAACATTGGTAAGCGGGTACGCAAATACTATACGCTTACTGTTGAAGGCAAAGCTTCTGCCAAAGACAGGGTAAGTGAGTTCCTTGATTTCATCCAGACAATGTCTTCCGTATTGCAGGTACAGGTTTCATAAATCATGACTCAGTTAACGAACGAACATATCGACTACATCATCAAGGATCTAAACTATCGCGGGATAGTGCTTGATGGATTTCGGGAAGAAATGATCGATCATATTTGTTCTTCCGTAGAGGCAGAGATGGTGAAAGATAAACGCTTCATTGACGCCTATCATGAAGTCTTAAAGAAATTTGGTCATACTAATGGCCTTCGAACTACCCAACAACAAGTTCTTCAAACAGAAAATAAAACAGCGAAAATTATGCTTAAGAATTATTTTACCATCGCATTCAGAAATCTGAGCAAGCATCGGTTTTATACTTTTATCAACATCACAGGTCTTGCTATTGGCATTGCGTCATGTTTGATTATTACATTATATATTTTGCAAGAACTTTCGTTCGATAGACACTTCGCTCATGCAGATAGAATTTATCGGATAGATTCTGAAATAAATTTTAATGGTAATCACTTTGATCTGGCTGTAGCACCACCGCCTGCGGCATCAACAATTCTACATGACTTTCCTGAAGTGGAAGCATCTGTAAATTTCAGACAATGGGGATGGAGACGAGTTAAACGAACCGTCGATAACATTAAGGAACAGTACACCGTTTTTGGGAGCAATGGAATTTTCAAGACATTCTCATTGCCGTTACTGAAGGGCAATGCTGCAAATGCTTTAATAGAACCCAACACATTGGTGATGAGCCGAAGTAAAGCTGAACAATATTTTCCAGGCGAAAACCCATTAGGGCAGACGTTGATTATCGACAATAAAGATAATTATAAGGTTACAGGTGTTTTTGAAGATTTCCCGGCAAACACTCATTTTAAGTTCGATTTTATATTCTCTATGCCCAGTCTTGAAGATAGTAAAGACAACAATTGGCTGAGCAGCAATTTCAATACCTATATACTTCTGAAAGATGGCGCATCAGCAAAAGACCTTGAAGCTAAGTTTCCGAAAATGGTTGATACGTATATTGGTCCGCAGGTAAAAGATTTTTTTGGTAATGACTTTTCGATGGATAATTTCAGAGCGAAAGGAAATAAGGTCGAATACATGTTAATGCCTTTGCTTAGCATACATCTTTATTCTGACAAGACTGCTGAGTTTAGTGCAAACAGTGATATAACCTATGTTTATCTCTTTGGCGCTGTTGCCTTTTTTATTCTGATGATTGCATGCATCAACTTTATGAATCTTTCCACCGCAAGGTCAGCCAATCGTGCGAAGGAAGTTGGTGTACGAAAAGTATTGGGTTCATTACGATCTCACTTGGTACGTCAGTTTTTAATGGAGTCTATTTTATTGAGTTTGTTCTCCTTCATCATTGCATTGGCTATCGTTTATCTTGTATTGCCAGCGTTTAATGTATTGGCAGAACGCAATCTTGTTGTGCCTTTGAATCCGATATTTGTGCTCACATTATTACTCGCCGCATTAGCAATTGGATTACTCGCTGGTGTATATCCATCCTTATTTTTGTCGGCATTTAAGCCTGTTAATGTATTGAAAGGCAAGGTTTCGCTGGGTATGAAAAGCGGAACTGTGAGAAGTTCGCTTGTGGTATTTCAGTTTATGATTTCAATATTTCTCGTTATAGGCACGGTAACGGTGAAGAAGCAGATGGATTTTATTCAAAACAAGAAACTTGGATTTAAGAAAGACCAGGTTATTGTTCTTCATAACACAGAGCTTCTGGAAAATCAAACCGAGGCATTTAAAAATGAATTGCTTAAGGTTTCGGGAATTACAAATGTATCGGCAGCAGGTTATCTGCCAATCTCGGGTTGGGGAAGAAGTGATAACAGTTTCTGGCCATACGGCAAACAGCCATCGCAGGATAATCTGATTTCGATGCAGAATTGGTCTGTAGATATGGACTATATTTCAACGATGGGTATGGAGATTGTGCAAGGTCGAAATTTCTCAAGAGATTTTCCTTCTGACTCCTCTGCTGTTATTATTAATGAATCTGCTGTGAAGCGCTATGGTTTCAAAGATCCCATCGGCGAGAAGATTACCACCTTCAATGGAAGTAGTGTTGATTATAACAATACAGTAACATTTACCATTATTGGTGTGATGTGTGATTTTCATTTTGAATCGTTGAAACAAAATATCACGCCTCTTGGTATTCACTTAGGACAGAGTGGATGGAGTATGCCAATTCGTTTTGCTTCGTCAAACACTGCTGAGGTAATTGGAAAAGTTGAGAAGACCTGGAAAACATTTCAACCTGGTCAGCCATTTGAATATACATTTCTTGACGAAGCCTTTGGTAAAATGTATTCATCAGAAAAAAGATTAGAGAGTCTCTTCGGAATTTTCGCAGCACTAGCTATC
>DATJHZ010000155.1:0-21080 GCA_035493595.1 Cyclobacteriaceae bacterium
GAGAAGTGTTTGATTATATCCATGTTAATACCCACGCCAAGTAACAGTAGACAACATGTAATGGTGAAATAATGATTTATGCGAGCAAAGAGCTGTGGTGAATTTTTATCAGCAGCATTTGAAAAGAAGAATGGCTCAGCAGCAAATCTGAAAGCCTGAACAGCCAGACTCATTAATACAGCATACTTGTAACACGCGCCAAACACACCCAATGCAAATTCATTTGACTGACCTGGATAGAAATTCTTAGGAAGCCACCACTCTAATGTTACACGAGAAAATGTTTCGTTAGTCATCCCAGCCAAACCAGTAAGCATTATGGGATAGGCATATACAATCATAGATTTGAATAGTCCACTATCAAAGGCAGGTCTCCAGTTTATAAGAGATCGAAAAAGAAAAATAATATAGAAGCCGTTGGCAATGAGTGTTGCGAGAAATACATAACCTACTCCTATAGCTGGATCGTAATGTTGTTTGTTCAGTACCAGAAAATAATAGTTGAGTCCAATCAGAATTAACACATTGATAATTTTACCAACAGAGAAGATAAGAGGTTTTCGTTCAAGTCTGAGTCTCGCAAAAGGTATAGCTACAAGTGCGTCAATAAACATTACCAGTGCGAGCCATACGACAAATTGAGGGTGATCTGGTATACCTAAACTGGTAGAGAGTGGATTCGCGAAAAGTATAAAGATGATTGATAAAAACAGACTTATACCTATGACTGTGGTTTGAGCAACGTTGAACACTTTTTTTTGATCAGCTTCAGGTTTGGAAGCAAATCTGAAAAATGAAGTCTCCATGCCAAACATGTATACTATGTTGACAAAGCCAACGATGGCAAAAAGTTTTGTTATTGTGCCATACTCACCAGGATTGAAAACTGTTTTTGTATGTAACGGAAGTAAAAGAAAGTTCAGCATTCGCGGAACCATACTGCCAAGTCCGTAGAGAACGGTGTCACCTGCCAGGCGTTTTATTTTGCTCAAGTATTATTCTCCTTTAAAAGTTGATTTTCTTTTTTCGATAAAAGCTGATGTGCCTTCTTTAAAATCATAGGTGGTGGTGCACGCCGCAAAGTTTTCAGCTTCAGTTTGATAACCTCGATCTTCAAATGCAAAACCGGCATTTACGCTTTTAATCACTCCAGCTATTGCTAACGGGCCCTTGCTAAGAATTTTAGTTAGCATAGCAATAGAAGTGGCCATCAGTTCTTCACGTGTTGAAACAACATGATTTACAAGGCCGATGGCTTTTGCATCTTGAGCTGAGATCATGTCTGCGGTCATGAGCAATTCCAGGGCTTTACCACGCCCAACAAGTTGTGTGAGTCGCTGCGTGCCACCATAGCCTGGGATTAATCCTAAGTTTACTTCTGGCTGACCGAACTTTGCATTTTCGGTAGCTATTCTAACATGACACGACATGGCTAGTTCACAGCCTCCACCTAATGCAAACCCATTAACGGCAGCAATGACAGGCTTAGGACTATCTTCAATCATTTTAAAAAGACCCTGGACTTTGCGCACTTGTTTAAGCGCCTGGTCTTTATTTAAAGAGGCAATCTCCTTGATATCAGCGCCAGCTACAAAGGCTTTTTCACCATCTCCTGTTATGATGATACCGCCTATTGCCTTGTTGCTAAGGGCATCTTTTATTGTGTGCTCTAATTCATCCAGAATAGCCACATTTAATGCATTAAGGGCTTCAGGCCTGGAGAGTGTAATGGTTAAAATGCGATTGCTCTGATCAATTTTCAGGTTACTCATAAACTAGTTGGTCGTTCAAAATTGAAATGCAAATTAGTACGAAAACTGATGTAATTTTTGATTCGTTTTAGTGAATTAATCTAGGGGTGATTTCCTAAAAAGGGAATTGTAAGACCCTATTTTGGATTTTTAAACTCCATTGGCATCTTTTATACTTTTCAAAAACTTCGCAACTATTGCTAAGTATTATTGCTACATGTTGTATTTTTTTGCTTTTTTTGAGGTTTTGCAAGACAAGTATTTCTGATTTTTAGACTAATGGCTTCCTCTCCGCCATAAACTTTAGTAAGGTCACATAAGTGTTTTACTCATTGGCCTCATATTGGTAAGTATGGATTTTCACAAATAACCCTTCAGAACTTTAATTCGCTTCCCTATATGAAGAAGAGCATTTTTATCTTTTTTTTTCTATTTATTGGCGCTTTCAGTATTTCAATTGCACAAACCTCATCTGCAAGTGGTGTCTGGACCACAGGATCTAATTGGGTTGGTGGAACAGCACCAACTCCGGGTGGTATAGGCGCCAATGTAATAGTTAATCACTCGATGACCTTTGCATCAGGAGCTTCTTTTACGGGGTGGGGAAGTACAACAATAACAATTAACAGTGGTGCCTCTGTTACAATTACAGGAGATATGGATATGCAAGGCTCTGGCATTTCCATCATTATTAATACCGGGGGTACGCTGGATGTATCAGGTACTTTATCCGTTAACAATCAGTCTCAAATTACAATGTCAGGTGGTACGCTTAAGGCGGGAACTTTAACCATGACAGACAATGCTACTTCTAAATTTAATTATACGTCTGGTACCTTGACTCTTACTGGTAGTCTTTATGTAGGCGCTGGTGAGACGTTTAGCTATTCATCTTCATTGAGCATACCTGGGAGCGTAACGATATTGAATGGTGCGGCAATCACAGCTACTACGCTTGGTGGAAATATCTCGTTAAGTGGATCTTCAAAGTTAACATTGAATACAGGTGGAACAGTTTCTCCAACAACTATAACGTATGGAGGAAGTAACTCTGAGATTGTGTTGTCATCTGGAACATTAAGTTATGCCAGCACAGCGTTAACTATAAATGGTGGAAATAAACTTACCATTAATGCTGGTACAGCAAACCTTCAAAGTTTAACTATTGGAAGTGCAGGAACGGTTACTGTAGCCAGTGGTGCTTCTGCAACAGCAACAGCCTTAACAACAACAAGTAACAGTGATGCTATTTTAACTAATAACGGTACGTTTACTGTTAACGGCAATATCTCTTCAGACGGTAGCATCACTAATAACGGTACACTTCAGGTGAATGGTAATTTGACGCAAGGCAACTCTGGTAATCAGTTTAATAATTACAAAAACGTTACGGTTACGGGTAATGCTACAGCCAATGGTTTAATACAACTCTATCCTAATGCATCTTCAAATTCTGAGTTTGTTGTTAATGGCAATATGACTGTTAATGCTAACCCATGGTTGTTGGTTGGAACAGATATTTCATCATGCGGTTCGTCAATAACATACTATGCAGATGCTGTTATTAAAGGGAACTTAGTTTTAACAGGTAGCGGTGACGTTACTGTTAAACAAAATGGCCGGTTAGTTGTATTTGGTAATATTGATGGTACTTCATCTTCCGGTACGCTTGTTACAATTAATTGTGGTGGTCAGGCCTACGTGAATGGAAAGATTGATATCACAACAGGCGGTGGCAATACAGTTACAAACAGCAATTCAGCATCTTCTCCTACAGGATCTGACAGCTCACCAGTTATAGGTCTTTATGTAAATGGAACAACCACAGCTCAGACTACATCTGGAACAATTGGTACCAAGGCTCAGCTTAAATCTAATGACTTACCATTCTATAATTATATCGCTGGTCTTTCAGGAAGTCCACTACCTATTACGTTGGTATCTTTTAAAGCATCATTAGAGAATGAGATTATTCATCTGACATGGTCAACATCTTTTGAAAAGAACTTCGACAAGTTTGTGATTGAACGCTCTTCTAACGGATCTGTATTTGAAAGCATAGGTGAAGTAAAGGGCGTGGGTAATACAACCATTATTCAGAACTACTCCATCGATGATGTGAATCCATTACTTGGTAAAAATTACTACAGATTAAAATCAGTTGATCTTGATAATTCATTTGAATATTCAAAAGTGATATATGTTGAATTTGATGGTAGCAAGAATTTCTCAATCTATCCTAATCCATCGGCTGGTGAGTTTGTTCACTTTGTGGTAAACTTTGAGCCTCAAGCAAACGATAAAGTTGAGGTGATTGATTTTGCAGGCTCAACTGTAACCAATGCAACAATAGACAACACCAGCAATGAAATTATATTCAATGACACCTTGAAACAAGGTACCTATATATTGAAGTATACATCAGGTTCTTTTCAACGTATTGAAAAAATAGTGATCAGGTAATCTATTCTGCTGACAGATTTTTCAAGATAGTCTTCACCATTTTCTCCAGATCAAATGATGGATTCCAACCCCAGTCTATACGGGCATTGGCATCATTGATAGAACGCGGCCATGAGTCTGCAATATTCTGACGGAAGTCAGGATTGTAAGTGATCTCAAATTCAGGAATATGTTTCTTTATTTCGGCAGCAATTTCTGATGGGCAAAAGCTCATAGCTGAAATGTTGTAGCTGGAGCGTTCAAGAATCATTTCTTTTGGCGCTTCCATTAAATCTAATGTTGCTTTCACGGCATCGTCCATATACATCATGGGTAGATATGTATCAGGTTTCAGAAAGCATTCATATTTTTTGTCACTCAAGGCTTTGAAGAAAATGTCAACGGCATAATCTGTAGTGCCGCCGCCGGGTTTAGTTTTATAGCCAATCAAGCCAGGATAGCGAAGACTGCGAACATCAACGCCTCTGTTTTTATGATACCATTCACACCATAACTCACCAGCTTGTTTACTGATGCCATAAATGGTTGTAGGATCCATGATGGTATCCTGTGGTGTTTTTATTTTGGGCGTTGTTGGGCCAAAGACAGCGATGGAACTTGGCCAGTAGATTTTTTCAAGATTTAATTCAACGGCGGCTTCTAATACGTTGATGAGGCTATCCATGTTAAGATGCCAGGCCAATTTTGGATTCTTTTCGCCCGTGGCGGATAGAACTGCAGCCAGATGATATACTTGTGTTATTTCATTCTTGCGTAGAAAATCAACGAGTTCTTGTTGATGAAGAACATCGAGTTTGACAAAATTGCCAGAGGCCAGTTCGCCCTGAGGCTCTTTGATGTCAGAAGCTATCACATTTTCTTTTCCATGCACATTCCATAGCCCCATAGTCAGTTCAGAGCCCAGCTGTCCGCCGGCCCCGGTAACCAAAATTCTCTGCCTCTTCATTTTAGGTTTTTATTTCGGGCGTGAAATTAAAATAAATTTATGGATTAGCTATCGGCTGTTAGGGCACCTTTTAATTATCCGATTAACTTTGGGGCCATGACTTTTACCGATTACCTGATTAGCAAAAAGATTGACCAGGAAGCCTTTCAAAAAGCCGAGCCTGCCTTATTTGAAATCTGGAAAACTGAATTTGAGCAAATGCATCCCAACAGTTTTACAGCTCAGAAGCTATATCTGATAAATCCGTTGCGGAGGAAATACACATTGCCCTTTGAGGCTGCTGTAAAACCTAAACCTGTTGAAAAGAAAGTTGAGGCACAACCTGCTCAAACCAATCAGCAAGGTGCAACGACTGATGTGAAAGCTGATGAGGCAATAAAAAGTGATGAGGTGACTAAAACAGAGGAATCTGAATCTAAACCAGTTTCCCCATCGCCAGCTAAGCCAGCAAGGCCTGTATTTAAACCCAAACCTAAAATCAGTTAGTGTATGTATAAAAAACTTCAGCCTGCTTTACAGCAGGAGTTAAAGGCTATTAAAGAAGCCGGACTTTATAAACGAGAACGCATCATTACAACTCCACAAGGTGCTGAGATAAAGACAAGCGATGGAAAAGAAGTTATTAATTTCTGTGCCAATAATTATTTAGGACTATCATCACATCCACGAGTGATCAAGGCTGCAAAAGATGCCATTGATACGCACGGTTTCGGCATGTCATCAGTTCGTTTTATTTGTGGTACGCAGGATATACACAAAGAACTTGAGGAGAGAATCTCCACCTTCTTTGGAGCTGAAGATACAATTCTCTATGCTGCCGCATTTGATGCCAACGGTGGTGTTTTTGAACCTTTGCTTGGTGCTGAAGATGCTATTATTTCTGATGAACTTAATCATGCTTCTATCATAGATGGCGTTCGGTTGTGTAAGGCTATGCGTTATCGCTATAAGCACAACAACATGGCCGATCTTGAAAAGCAACTTCAGGATGCCAAAGCCGCCGGAGCAAAACAAATTCTTATTGCTACTGATGGTGCTTTCTCAATGGATGGTACGGTTGCTCAACTTGATAAAATCTGTGACCTCGCTGATCAATACGAAGCATTAGTCATGACAGATGAATGTCACTCTTCCGGATTTATGGGTAAGACAGGTCGAGGTGTTCCAGAGTTAAAAGGTGTGATGGATCGTGTTGATATTATTACGGGTACATTAGGCAAGGCTCTTGGAGGAGCATCTGGTGGATTCACGTCAGGAAGAAAAGAAATTATTGAACTACTACGCCAACGCTCACGACCATATTTATTCTCGAATACATTAGCGCCTTCTATTGTTGGTGCTTCTATTGAAGTATTTAAAATGTTATCAGAGACAACTGCCTTGCGCGATAAACTGGAGGCAAATACGAAATATTTTCGTGCCGAGATGACAAAGATTGGTTTTGATATAAAACCTGGCGAACATCCAATTGTACCCATCATGTTGTACGAAGCTCCATTGGCACAACAGTTCGCTGATAAACTTTTAGAGAAAGGTATTTACGTCATCGGATTTTTCTACCCGGTAGTAGCTAAAGGACAAGCACGGATTCGAGTACAAATGTCAGCAGCGCATGAAAGATATCACCTGGATCATGCTATCATATCATTTACAGAAGTAGGGAAAGAACTTGGGGTGTTGAAATGATATCTTGAGTGAGGATCAACTTTTGTCAGTACTCTTTTGTAGGAATGAATTGTAGTCCTCAGGCGTATCTAAATCTATCTCGCCATGTTCGAGTTCAACAAATGCTAATGATTGTGATTGATTGATAGTTTTCTTGGCACCTTCATTATCACCAATGTTAAGAAGGTGATTGAAAATTGAGCTGGCAAATAACGCTGGTGTTCCTGTTGTACCAGCATAAGTAGATGCTACTACTTCTTTTTTTGTATGATTGAAGATCTCGATCATACGACATAAATGATCAGATGTTACAAAAGGTTGATCGCATACCATCATGAGAACCGCATCAGGTGGTTTTTTCATGGTGAGTAATTTACTTAATCCTATTTTAATAGAACTTCCAATTCCTTTTTGCCAGTAAGGATTTATAACATAGTCAACAGGCTGATCTTGTAAGGCAAGTTTATGCTTTTCGTGATCAGAACCTAGAACGACCAGTACACCATCAACCTCTGCAGCAAGGGCTGTTTTAACGGCGCGATGTAAAAGTGTCTCTTCATCAACTTTGAGCAATTGTTTCGATTGACCCATGCGTGATGATTCTCCAGCCGCAAGAACAATGATACAAATGCCTTTCATAGTTTAATTATTCAATGCCTTTGGCAGCCTTGAATTCTTTTTCAACAGTTGTATTATTCTCAGCAGCATCAGAGTCTACTAGTATTTTCCAAACGCCGTTTTCTTTACGCAGCACTATTTGAAAGCGTCCATAGAGAGTAGCAGTTTGTCCATTGTTATCCTTGATAATATTTAATTTATAAATACCTTTTTCTTGCGCCGTAGTTGCTCCATCAACACGTTGAGAGAAACGCATTTCCATAGTAGCCTTGATTTTATAATTTTTATTGGATTGATTTTCTCGCGCCAGTATCTTTTTGTATTCGCTAAAGCCAAAGATCTTTTTTTCATCTTCACTAACTCTTACCAGATCTTTAGAATAAAATGACATGAACTTTTCAGTATCGAAATTTTTATAGGCTTCGAGAAGAGGTTTCCAAACCTGGGTGTTAATTTCTTTTTCTGAATCTTGTGCGAAGATTGATGCAGGAATTACCAACAAGATTAATACAATAAGGTTTCTCATAATGCTGAAATTAAAATCAGGCGAATATAATATTGAAAAAGTATTTCAACTATGATTTATCTCAGATTTGAAATTGTTTACTGTGACGCAGCTTTATCTGACAACGATAAATAAACCTGCTTGAATACCTGATCGCTCGCTGTATCTCGATGATGTATCGGACCTGTTCTGTATTTTAAAAAACCACCCGAACGATTGGCCATCTTACTTTGTATTTCTGCAATGATTGATACGGCAATCTCATCGGGTGTTTCAGCACCAATATCTAAACCAATGGGTGAATGTATGCGATGATTATCATGAGGAGTAAGCTCAATACCTGCTTTATTGAATTCATCGACCATTTTATCAAATCGCTTTCGCGGACCCAATATGCCAATGTAAGGTGATTCTGTGTTAATGATTTTGCGCAGCACATCGCGATCGTACTCATAATTGTGTGACATCAATACGCAAGCTGTGTAAGGAGTGATCTCAAACTCTTTATCAATAAATTCACGATGACAGAGTGATAGTCTATCGGCCTGAGGAAAAAACATGGGTGCGATGTGGGCCACACATTCATCAGTAACAATAACATCCCAACCTAAATTCTTAGCAAGCTCACTAACCGGTCTTGCATCAAAGCCACCACCGAAAAGAATTACTGAAATAGTAGGCTGAATAAGTTCAATAAAAACTTCAACTTCATCCTCACTACTCTTGTATTTCCTGGCTTCTGATTTCTTCGATTCAAATAATTCCAGGAGATCTTTTCTTACAACTTCTTTAATGTGATTATTGGTAAATCCAATACTCATTTCATTATTACTGGTTATCAGAAGTTTTTCAGCAACACCAGTCGTAGCGTTAAAGATTGTAGCCAATGCTAATGGTTCTTTTGCTGATGTAAAACCTTCAAATAGATTAATTGTATTTCTATTGTCTTTATTGTCCAATGGTTCGATAAGAACATGAATAATGCCGTTACAACCTAGACCGATACCCAGATTCTGATTGCTCTCTTCGCGCGTGTCGTAAGTAATTGTGATTGGCTTTTTATCTGTCATTACTTGTCGCGCCTTGCGCAAAGCATCGCCTTCAAGACAACCGCCACTAATAGACCCGACCCACTTACCATCATCAGTGATAAGCATGCGGGCTCCCGGACTTCTATACGAGGAGCCCTGAACTTTTACAACAGTTGCCAGAGCAGCTTTGCGCTTGCTGAAATCAATTTTGTTGTACTCGCTAATAATGGCTTTGAATTCTTTCATGCCGCAGCTACTAAACTTCCTCCAATTTAAATGGTAGTTTACGAATACGCTTTCCTGTTAAATCAAAAATGGCATTTGTCAATGCTGGTGAGAAAGGAGGTAAGCCAGGCTCGCCAACGCCACCAGCTTTCTCGTCATTGTCCATTACATGAACTTCAATTTCTGGTATGTCGGTAATGCGAGTCATAGGATAACGATCGAAATTTTTCTCAACGGCTTTACCATCTTCAAAATGAGTTGCATGCTTCGTGGCAGCACCAAGCGCCATGATAATGCTGCCTTCTACTTGTGCACGAACAATATCCGGGTTAACGTACCATCCACAATCCATCACGGCCCACACTTTATCAATCTTTACTTTGTCATCAGCTTTTTTAGAAACTTTAACTACTTCACCAACAATACTGGAGAAGCATTCTGTAATGGCAACACCATAGCCTTCATTTTTCTTGCGTGATTTCCAGCCACTCACTTCTTCAAGTCTGGTGATGAGATCCTGATAACGCGAATTCCATAACAGACTTCTTCTGAAATCAAGTGGATCTTTACCTGCGGCGTTGGCTATCTCATCCATAAAACTTTCAAATGCAAAACCATTTGTTGATGAGTATACTGAACGCCACCACATAACAGGTATGGGTGATTCTAAAGGATAATCTCCAAAGCTATAATTGGTAATGCTTTCGAGATAAGGCTCCAGAAAACCTTCTGTTGTACTTGAGTTGAAAGACGATTTGTTAGCATGAGGATTTTGATGATCCATATTCTGACCAGCCATCTTTGTTTCATAGGCTTCCAGCTTTCCATCATCGCTTAATCCTGCTTTACATTGATATACCATGCCGGGTCTGAAGGGACCTATAGTTGTATCATCTTCGCGAGTCCAGACAACCTGAACGGGAACTTTAATTTCTTTTGAGATCACTGCGGCTTCCTGAGGATAATCAGTAAATGCTTTACGACCGAAACCACCACCGAGGAATGTCATGTTTACAATTACTTTATCAAGCGGCAGTTTTAGTTTTTCACTGAGATCACGTTGTATCCAATCCGGACCTTGTATTGGTCCCCATATTTCACAAGATGTTTCTTTAACATCAGCAATGCAATTCAATGGCTCCATACAGCTATGTGATTCATATGGAGTTTCATAAATAGCATCAATCTTCTTGGAAGCTTTTGAATATGCCGCAGAAAAATTGCCTTGTGTTTTAAACGATATAGGTTCGCCTTTTAACGACTCATTCATTTTGGTGTATAGCTGATCGGTGCTGTGATGTTCAAAGCCAGTATCATCCCACTCAACTTTAAGAGCTTTTTTTCCTTGCATGGCAGCCCATGTATTATCAGCAACAACGGCTACACCTTCACGCTTGCTAGAAAATACATCAACCTGAATTTTGAAAACATGTTTAACACCTGGAATAGCTTTAGCAGCAGAGTCATCAAAGCTTTTTACTTTGCCAATAAAGTTTGGATTACGTTCTACTACAGCGTAGAGCATGCCGGGTAGTTTTTTATCCAATCCAAAAATTGCAGAACCATTTACTTTCAACGGTGTGTCTTGGCGTGGTAGGGGCTTGCGTATAATTTTATAGGTGCCCGGATTTTTTAATGCTACATTTTTTGGTGGATTTAGTTTGGAAGCTTCAGCTACTAATTCGCCATAGGCAAGTTTTTTGCCTGATGGTTTGTGAATAACTTGTCCATCTTCAGCGTAACAATCTGATTTCTGTACACCTAATTTTTTAGCGCCTGCTTCAATGAGCATTTCACGCGCGGAGGCACTTAGTTTGAGAAGACGTTTGTAAGAACCTCTGATGGTTGAGCTACCTCCTGTTATCTGGCTTCCATATTTACTTTGATCGCCGGTAGCAAAAACAATATTTACGTTGTCGAGATTTACTTC
Source organism: Cyclobacteriaceae bacterium (assembly GCA_035493595.1). Classification (GTDB taxonomy): domain Bacteria; phylum Bacteroidota; class Bacteroidia; order Cytophagales; family Cyclobacteriaceae; genus DATCRE01. The sequence goes on from DATJHZ010000155.1 coordinate 11,135, forward strand.
AAGTTCTTCAGCAATAATCTGTGGTACGGATTGAAAAGATCCTTGCCCCATTTCTGCACGGTGATTGACGATGGTAACTTTTCCACTGGTGTCAATAGAGATCCAGGCATTGAGATTGATGCCTAAGTTCTCGGCAGTTTCTGTCTTTAATACTTCAGGCTCTTTACCTGCGGCTGGTATATAGTAGCCAATGGCCAGCACAGCACTTGAAAGGCTTGAGATTTTTATAAAATTTCTACGAGATATATTCTTATCCAAATTCATCGTAATAGCAGTTAAGTATGAAACTTATTTTTTTGCAGAGGCCATCATGACAGAGGCTGTCTTAATAGCTTTACGAATACGAGGGTAGGTGCCACATCGGCAGATATGTCCTTGCATAGCAGCATCAATATCTTTATCAGAAGGAGTCGCATTTTTTTTCAGCAATGCAGAGGCCGCCATGATCTGACCTGATTGACAATAGCCACATTGGGGAACTTGTTCTGCAATCCAGGCTTGTTGCACCGGATGTGAATTATCAGTGGAGATACCTTCGATGGTGGTAATCTCTTTACTAACAGCAACAGAAACCGGAAGAGAGCATGAACGTACAGGTGTTCCATTCAAATGCACAGTGCACGCACCACATTGTGCAATGCCACAGCCATATTTAGTACCTGTCAGTCCTACGAAATCACGAATGGCCCATAGCAGGGGCATCTTCGGATCGACATCTATGGTGTAATTTTTGCTGTTGATGGTAAGTGTGTGAGATGCCATGAGTGAAAATATTTTGGTTGGTAAGGAAAGTTACTAAATTCTATTGGCTGATTCGTTAATAATTTGTTAATCGTAATCAGATTATGTAGAGTTCATAATTTGGCAGATGGACGGCAAGGTTATTCAAATTTTTGATTTAAAGTTTCGGATTCTTGTAGAACAAACCCTCATTGGCAACCGGAATTCCGAATAATTTAAACCTTGAACTTCGACAACTTATACATGAAATTTAACACTTCAGAAACCTTAATTTAGCGGCAGGCAGAAACTAAGATACTTTTGAGCACAAGACAAATGAATCTTTTAACTGTCAAATCATATATCATGAAAAAAATACTCATCCTTTGCTCATTCATTTTATTTAGTGTTCTGTCTTTTGGGCAGACTTCGCTCACGGTCACCGTTAAAAATATCAGAGAACCCAAAGGCACCATCCGTGTGGGATTGTATAACAAAGAAGAAGATTTTCTGAAGAAGATATATCAGGGTAAGTTGGTGAAGGCTGTTGGTACCGAGGTGACAGTAGTGTTTGATGACCTACCCCCTGGAGAGTACGCCATCAGCATTGTTCACGATGAGAATGAAAATGAAGTGCTGGATTCTAATAAGTTAGGCATTCCGAAAGAAGGCTATTGCTTTGGTAACAATGCACTAGGAAAATTTGGTCCGCCGAGCTATGATAAAGTTAAAATAAAACTAGGCACAGTACCTGTAGCGCAAAGCTTAACCATGAAGTACCTGGGTCAGGGTTAATTTGAATTGCATTTTGTAAGAAGAGAGTCGATAGCCTTTACATCAATCAAACCTTTTTTCCGCTCCCAAGTATTGTAGAGGTAAGTTGCTATTTCAGCTACTTCAAGGTTGGTCAATGAAGGAATTGCAGGCATGGCTTTATTGAAGTTTTTGCCATTAACAATAAGCTCACCATTTTTTCCATTCTTCATCAGACAAATTACTTCTTCAAAGTGGTTATCTATGAAGTCTGATTTGTTTACCGGAGGATATACGAGGCCCAGACCAGTTCCCGTTTTCTGATGGCAGTTGCTGCAGTTCTTTTGAAACAGTTGTTCACCCTGAAGATAATACTGATCAAACTTCGTAGAGGAGACAGTATGTTGTGCTGATTCAGTTTTTGTTGTGCAACTGATAATCATTACTGCACAACAAAGAATCATACCACAAAAGAAGAAAGAAAAAGATTTTGAAAGCGCGACGATCAGCTTAGTGTACAACATATTCTCTTTCAAGCTTTCTTATGTCGCCAAGCATTCTGTTTACATCGTCCTCTTTTGTACCATCATACTTGCCACGAATTCTTTTCTCTTTATCGATCAATAAAAAGGCACCGCTGTGAATGAAACCATCGGGTTCAGATTTGTCTTCCATCGCGGTAGCAAAGTAGCCTGTCTGTGCTATTTTATAAATAGAATCTTTTACACCAGTTACAAAATGCCACTTCTCACTTTTTACATCAAGGCGTTGCGCAAAATCATGGAGCAAGGCAACGGTATCATACTCGGGGTCGATGGAATGCGATAATAATAATACAGCAGGATCATTCTGAATAGAATCATACACTCTGCGCATTTGTGTTTTCATTATAGGGCAGATGGTGCGGCATGAAGTGAAAAAGAAATCGGCTACATAAATTTTATCCTTGTACGTGTCTGGTGTTATCAGCGCACTATCCTGATCAACAAATTGAAAATTACCAATGGTATGATAAACCGTGTCCATACCCTCTACAGTCTTCTCTCCAAAAATTGGCAGCCTCTCTTCCTTCTTTGGAGCACAAGCACTAACTAAAAGTAATATGCAAATGATCAATGACCAATGACTAATGACTACGGACTTTACCGACTTCTCCGACTCCTGACTTCTGACTATTGACTTATTTTTCATTTCTAATTTTTTTATAGAGTTTAATACCAATCATAATTAAAATCATCACGACGATAAGGCCGATGATTCCCCACACCATGCTTAACGCATCTTTTAAAACGATGATAAATACAATGCTGATGAGGAACAGTGTGGCTACTTCATTCCACATGCGCAGTTGCTGTGATGTATATTTTACAATATTCTGTTTCAGTAATCCAAAAATGTAATGCAACGAGTAGTGATAAACGTAAAGAAAGAATACCAGTGTTAACTTGATATGCATATAACCTTGTGAGAGCCACTCTGGATTATTGACTAACATAGAAGTACCCATTAATAAAGTTACGATAGCTGAAGGCCACGTAATTCCAAACCAAAGGCGTGAGGCCATCGATTTGAAATGTTTGAGTAGGATTGACTTCTCTGGTTCAGGTTTATCGTGAGCCTCCGTCATATAGATGAGCAGGCGTGGCATGTAGAACAACCCGGCAAACCAGGTGACGACAAAAATAATATGAACCGCTTTTAGATAAAGATGAATCATAGTGCAAAAGTGTAGACGGCACATTCAAGGCACAACACTTTTCTTATTTTTAATTGAGAAGAATTTTATCACCAACAGTAATATTGCCGTAGTCGAGGGCTACTACATTCTGACCAAAGAGAACTTTATTTTCTACTCTTCGATAAGTTGAGAGTGTTTTTAACGGCTCCACACCTTTTTCGGCGGTATCCTGATTAACGGTAGTCAACACGCAGCGGGCACACGGCTTAACACCAACGTAGCGATTACCACCAATAGTAAAGTTGCGCCAGGTATCTTCTTCATAAGGTTGCCCACCCGTAAAGACAAAGTTTGGTCTGAATCGGTTCATGGGTAGTGGCGTGTCTAATCTTTTATTCAAATCGTCAAGTGAAGACTGTCCGATGATTAAAAAAGGATAGGCATCTGCCAGGCTTACGTGTTCATCGTTTACTTTATATCGGGGATCTACCGGCCGCGGATTGGTTTCAGGGAAATAGACAAGCCTGCATTTCAAACCTAATCGTTCAGAAAACCAATTGGAATAGGTTTCACTTACTTCGTTGGCTATTACGTGGTCATCCCAGATAGTAACATCTACAGGCAAATTACTGTAAGAATGATTTAAGGATAATTTAATTGAACCCTGATGATAGGAGATAACCAAATGGTCAGCTTCCAGGGCTAACTTGAACAATGCCATCTGCGCATTTGTTCGCTGGGTCATAAACATACCATTCTCATCAATTAACATCCAGCGCCTATCGTATTTTAACCCTTTAGGCATAACTTGCGTTGAAGTTAGTTTTATACCACCAAGTGATTTGATGGGGTAAATCCAGATTTCAGATAGCGTCAGTTCGGTAGGGAGCATTAGACGTACAATTTTTTACTAACTTATTAAAAAAAGTAAAGCTTTTTCAAGTAATGGCAAACGAGTCAGCCCTTTGGTTTTTTGAAAGTGTAAATCTATATCAAATTCTTTGTCCGCATAAGGTAAAAGCCATGGGCGAGAAGCATGAATTCAATCTGTTTCAAAAAAATCAGTTTATTTATTTTCCGCAGGATGCCGCCGATCACATTTATATGGTTGCCAATGGCCGCGTAAAAATTGGTCACTACCTCGAAGATGGAAAAGAAGTGGTGAAATCAATTCTGACTAAAGGTGAAATTTTTGGAGAACTTGCTGTAGCGGGTGAAGAAAAAAGATCAGACTTTGCTCAGTCGATGGATGACAAAACTTCTATCTGCCCATTAAGCATAAATGAATTAAAAGCTTTGATGGTACAGGACAAAGAGTTGAGTTTTAAAATTCTCAAATTAGTTGGTCTGCGACTGATCAAGCTTGAACGTAAACTGGAGTCGCTTGTATTTAAAGATGCGCGTACACGTGTTATTGAATTTTTAAAAGACTCAGCATCGTGGAAGGGACAGAAGGTTGGTTTTGAAACTATGATACCTACGAGCCTTACACATAAAGATATCGCCTCGCTTACCGGAACATCAAGGCAAACGGTAACAACAATCCTGAATGAATTAAAGGAAATGAATCTTATTAACTTCGATCGAAAGAAGATACTTATTCGCGATCTGGAGAAACTTAAATAAATATACGATTCAATAAAAATAGACGAGGGACTTTTGATTTAAAGTCCCTCGTCATTGATATGTTGAATTAACAAGCTCTATTCAATGAATCTTTATTCTTGCCAAAACTTCACGCCTTGCACACGCGCTAACTCTGCCATTGCCAAGGTTGCCTGGTATTTGTATTGCAGTTGTGTCATGTAAGCGCGCTGTACGTTGGTTGAAGCAAAAACAAGATCAAGGTATGTCACTACTCCCCGGTTAAATCTAACTTGCGTTAATCTAAGAGCTTCATTCGATGCATTGATTTGTGTTTCAGTATTCTTTACCTGCTCTTCACTAGCCTTTAAATCAGCCATAGCCGATTGCCAGTCTTTCTGCAAAGTGTTTATGGTATTCACTTTAGCAATCTCACTCAACTCAATTGATTTGTTGGCAACGACAGCACTTTTATAAAGTCGATGTCCCTGGAAAATGGGCACGGTCAAAGTAGCGCCTGCCAGATAATTAAAACGCATCTCATTAAGATCTGGCTGATAACCATTTTTCATACCGGCACTTGCCTGAAATGTTAAGCTTGGAAGCTTGTTGCTTTGTGCTAACCTTGAATCTGCTTGTGCACCGTATAGACGTTGGTTGGCCGCCAGCAAATCAGGATTATTATCAATGTTTAGTTCTCGTGAAGTAAGGCCGGTGAAATCAAACTCTGTTACAGCTGGTAAGTTAGCTTGTCCGGTTGTAAAAGTCATGAGGGCTACCTGGCGTTCAAACTGTCTCTCGAAATCAATCTTTCTGTTTTTTTCCTGATCAATAGTATTTTGAATGTTTATCAAGTCGATCTGTAAGGCATCACCTTGCTTTATTTTTCCTTCAACAATTTTTTGATTGGTTTCATAGAACGCTATGATGGTATCCTGTAGTTGAATAACCTTTTTCAAATAGATCATTGAATAATAAATACCGGTAACCTGACTGGCTAATTGTAACTTGGCAGCATCAGCAGTTTGTTTTGTAGTAAGCAGATCTGCTTTTGCTTTTTCAACTTGTGCTTTGGTTTTGCCAAAGTCCCAGATCAACTGATTCAGACCCGCATTTGCATTGTAGTTGTTATTGGGTTGAAACTGAAGTTTTTTTGTTTCCGTTGCGCTGATAGGAATAACAGTTTGCGAAACTGGATTTATGTAGCTGTACGTTCCCGTTCCATTCAAGTTTGGGAGGTAGTTGCTTCTGGCGATGTCAACTTTTAACTCAGCAATTTCAGTTGTTTTATTTAACTCCTGAATCTTTGGGTAGTAGCTGAATGATTGTAATATGAATTTATTTAATTCAGCATTCACCTGCGCATAAGTCTGGTATGACGCCGCTATTAAAATGAGTATGAATATTTTTTTCATGACGATATAATTAATGACTTTCTTCCGATACTTTCTTCATGGTTTCCTTATCCAACTTTTGTGTCTTCAGGAAAAAAACCATGGGCAATACAATTAAAAAAAACAATCCTATCAATTTGAATCCATCGAGGTAAGCAAGTAAGAAACCTTGTTTACTCACGGCGGCATCAAGCAACTTATAACTTAGATCGCTAGCTGTTGTAGGATCAATACCTCTGTTGATCTGTGAGGTGCTGTAAGAAGCAAGGCGGTCGGCTGTTGCCGGATCAAATACTTGAAGGTTGCTAACCAGATCGGTACGATGAACAGCATAACGATCATTAACATATGTGTTCATCATGGCTATGCCAAACGCGCCACCCAGCTGGCGAATCATATTTGTAAGCGCAATACCTGATGGCATCTCCTGAGGTGTCAGTCCTACAACCGCCTGATTAATTAAAGGCACGGTGAGACATGCTGTTCCTACACCACGAAAAATCTGTGGTAAGGTGAAGAAAGCAAGTCCTGCATTTGGATCGGCCAACGATGATGTATACCCATGAAGTATAAATGACAGACAGCCGATGATAACATAATATAGTGGTGGTGTTCCACCTTGAAGTGTTCGCCCGATAATTGGCATACACACTATAGCTATTAATGCACCGGGTACTAAACCAAAACCAGCATCGGTTGGTGTATATCCTAAGATTCGTTGTACTAACACCGGGAAAATAAACACTGAACCAAACAGACCAATGCCTAATACAAAAGTTAGAATGTTACTGGCAATGAGATTACCACTTTTCCAGACCCGAAGATTAATCATGGGCTGCTCTACCGTAAGTTGTCGCACAACAAAAGAGGCAAGTCCTGCAACAGCAAGGATGGTTAAGATTATAATACCTCGATCATCAAACCAGTCTTCAGATTGTCCTTTCTCCAGCACATATTGTAAACTGCCAATACCGACAACCAGATACAGTATTCCTAAATAATCAATGTGGACATTTTTTCTATTGGCAAGTTGTTCTTCAGTATCACCAGGAACAAAACGCCATGCCAGTAATGTTGCCACCATCCCGAAAGGAATATTAATATCGAAGATTAAGGGCCATGAATAATTATCGACAATGATACCGCCAAGTGTAGGTCCTATTGTTGGTCCCAACACAATACCCATACCGAACATACCTGCGGCCATACCGCGCTTCTCTGGTTCGAAGGCATCGAATAATATTCCCTGCGATGTTGATAAAAGTGCGCCGCCACCAATGCCTTGAATAAATCGCCAGATAATAAGACCCAGTAAAGTGTCTGCATTACCACACATGTACGATGCTATGGTGAACAGAATGATAGAGCCGATATAGTAATTCTTTCTTCCGAATAAACGCGCGAAGAAACCTGTTAATGGAATAACAATTACGTTGGCAATAGCATACGCTGTGATCACCCACGATGTATCTTCAATCGTAGCTCCCAAATTTCCACTGATGTCAGCTAACGCCACATTCACAATCGATGTGTCTATCAGCTCCATGATGGCGGCAGAAATTGTCGTCAGCACAATGATAACACGAGCAATACCTTTTAAGGCCATATTAGTTTACGTTAACTTCTATTTCAGCACTCAGGCCTGCACGTAATACACCTTTATATTTTTCAGGTGTTTCAATCTCAATTTTTACAGGAACGCGTTGTGTAACTTTTACAAAGTTTCCGCTGGCATTATCCGCTGGAAGAAGTGCAAACTTTGAACCGGTAGCCTGACTGAAGGAAGCAACCTTTCCTTTGATAATGAGATCAGGGTATCCATCTAGTTTGATATCGACTTCCTGTCCTTCTTTCATTTTCTCCAATTGTGTTTCCTTGAAGTTTGCAACAATCCAATACTTTTCATCATTCACGATAGAGAACAGTGGGGCACCGGCCTGTATGAATTGTCCTTTTTCAATAGTGCGTTTTCCAATTTTTCCAGTTACAGGAGCAACAACTGTGCAGTAACTTAATTTAAGACTGGCTTGATCGAGTGCTGCTTTACGTGTTTCAATAAGAGCCTGCACTTTTTGTACCTGAGCCTGAGCAATTGCTACCTGTGTTGAGGCAAGATTTATCTGATCCTGGTTAGCAATGTATTGTTTGTTCGCACCATCATAGTTGGATCGTGTATCATCTAATTGTTTCTGTGTAATAGCGCCTTCTTTGAACAATGCTTCATCGCGATTTAAATCATTTTTCGCTTTCGTCACTCGTGTTAATTGCACATCAGCGTTGGCTGAAGCAAGTTTTTTATTAGCCAGCGCATTTCTATAAGCAGCAGCGGCATTTACTTCGTCAGCTTTGGCATTTAATAGATCAGCATGTGCCTGCACTTCCTGCAGTTCGTATTCTTTTGTGTCAATCTTAATAAGCGTCTCATTCTGTGTCACCTTTCCATAGTCGTCAACACCTATTGAATCGATGTATCCTGCAACGCGCGAAATGACAGGCACGGTACGGGATTCGATTTGTGCGTTGTCTGTAATTTCAAAATGAAGGTTATGAATGAATGACCGGAAGCCAAAAAAGGCAGCGACTGCAACAACACCCAGTACTACAAATAATACAGGGCTCTTTTTCTTTGGGGGTGTAGTAGGATTATTTTCCATAAAATGTATTTTTCTTTTTTTTCTTATACGCACAAAGGTAAACTAGGTTGACTAATAAAGTCAACTTTGTTGACTAATTTTTTTTAGTACTTTTGTGACTATATATAATAATCTTAAGTATGAAAATTGACGAAGAACTGGCCAAAACCGAATACATGAGAAAGCTGAACTGGGGCAAAGTGCTGAATGTAGGCAAGCGTCAGTTTGATGAATGGACCACCCGAAAACTGGCGGAAAGCGGCTACAGCGACTTCAAAATAACCTATATGCCCGTTATGATGAACATCCGGCCGGAGGGTATTAATAATAATGAGCTTGCCGTCTTTGCCAGGGTTACCAAGCAGGCTATGAGTAAGGTGGCGAAGGAACTTACTGATCTGGGCTATATAAAACCTAAGCCGTCTACTGAGGATAAACGAATAACCATCTTTATGCTAACCGATCGCGGGAAGAAATTAGTTCTTCAATGTCGATTAGCCGTGCATGAGTTGACAGAGGAATATCGACGTGAATTTGGCAGGAAGAATATCGACCTGATGCTGCAAATGATGACGGATATTATTGCGTACAACGACAAAAAGAAGCAGCTCATTTAATAATGCAATCGCTCAGCCAACGATAGCAGATTTCACTTGATGATTGATTGTTTATTTATGAAATTTTATCCTCAATTATTTTTTGATGAGAGCTGGTGAGTAATGATTTGGTCTGTGGGGACACAGACCAAGGAGATAAATACTTATTTCTCAATTATTTTACGGAGGGCAAGTGATAGATGGTTTGGTCTGTGAGGACACCATAGTCGTTAACTTAAGGGAAAGGACTTATAATGAGAGGTAGTTACCCCAGTGGGGTAAGTTTCAAAGTTTTCTTCCCATATATTTTATTTTTAAAAGCGAATCTACCTTTTGTCCGCTTATTTGATAATTCAAATTTACATTTTTAGGGAAGAAACAGCTTAAAAATCAACAAACAATCATTTATTAAAAATCAGAGTGGTTTCTTAAGAGTTTGCCTTCAGGATACCTTTTCGGAGAAAGTGATTAATCAACTGGCAAGAAAAACTGGTTTCGTTAAACGATCAAGAAAGCTATCAGCTCATAGTTTTATTAACACGCTTATGTTCTCCTTCAACAACCAGGAGAGCACAAGCTTACCCGATA
>DATJHZ010000156.1:0-5047 GCA_035493595.1 Cyclobacteriaceae bacterium
CTTTCTGGTGTGACCTCTGTTCGTGAAGCTGTAACCGAATCAATAAGCCCTCAAGCTTCGGCTAATCACATTTTAAATTATGAAATCACGGATGCATCAAAGCTCGAGTTTTTATGTGTGACCGTTATCTTAGCCAACGATTTGTCAACAGACAATAATGAACGTTGCATTACTCTCGACAAACCATATTTTTTGTATGATCCTTATCCCAACCCTGCTTCGGATTTGATGAATATTAGCTGGATTGCCGATTCCACAGACCCGCTTTCTATCACAATGATTGATGCTTTGGGTAATCAGGTTATGACAACATCGCTCTCATCACAACAAGGTCTAAATTCTGTAAAAATGCTCACAGATGGTCTGGCCGATGGAATTTATGTCATGTTTTTAAAATACGGTTCCTATAAAGAAATTAAGAGGATTTCAATCGAGCATTAAGCTCCCATTATTAATCAGAATAACCTTATTCCATTATGAAACCTTAAAATTAAGGGGCTTAAATGGCACAAAGTAGGTCTTAGGAACCCATCGCATGTCTGATAACAGTCTGTCTTCGATTATTTATATCAAGATTTTACCCATTTTCAATTAAATCTTAACAGTTGTTAGTCGGAGAAAACGATTTTACCTATTTTTGCCAAATAAAATTTGGTATAACCTCTCAAGCTAATTATGAAAAGCAGCATTAAATTAGACAGCATCGATAAAAAGATTCTGGAAATACTTCAGGCAAATTCTAATATTACCAATGCCCAGCTGGCAAAAGAAATAGGTCTTTCGCCTGCCCCTACCTTAGAACGTGTAAATAAGCTTGAGACATCAGGTGTTATCAGAAGTTATCACGCTGTGATAGATCCAGCCAGTGTTGGTCTGGGAGTTAGCACTTTTGTGATGGCCTCTCTTAAAGGTCATAATAAAGAAAACATTGAAAAGTTTATTGGTGCCATTAAGAAAGTAGATGAGGTTGTTGAGTGTCACCATATAACAGGCTCTGGCGATTTTATCTTAAAAATTGTTTGCGCTGACATAGCTTCTTATCAGCAACTAATGCTGGATAAAGTTTCAAACATTGATGTAGTGGATAGCCTTCAATCCATGGTTATCTTATCAACTTTCAAAGACTCAAAATCTATTCCAATTCCGGCTTAGTTTATGGTAGCTGAAAAAAGCTTGATTCTCGATGCTAATCAGGTAAAGCAAAAGATTCGCAGAATGGCTTATGAAGTTTATGAACACAACTTCAAGGAAAAGTCCATCATCATTGCGGGTATTGATGGTCATGGTTACACACTTGCTAAACTATTAAGTAAAGAGATTCAAAGTATTTCTCCGCTAGAAGTGAAACTTGTAAAAGTTAAGCTTGATAAACTGGCTCCACAGCAAAGTGAGGTAACGTTAGATTGTGATCTAAAAGAAGTAAAAAAGAAATGTATTGTTTTAGTAGATGATGTTTTGAATACAGGCAGAACTTTTGCCTATGGATTAAAACCATTTCTGGATATTGAAGTTAAAAAGATAGAGACAGCCGTGCTTGTAAACCGAAAGCATACCTTGTTTCCAATCTATCCGCAATACACCGGTTACGAGTTGGCCACTACCATAAAAGATCACGTTGAAGTTAACCTGGGCAAGGAAACTGCCGTGTATCTAACCTAAATTATTTATTGAAGACTAGTCTTATTTCTGATCGATGTCAATCCATAAGCCAGAGCGAAAAAAAATAACCACCCACCAGCTTCAGGAGATGAAGAATCGTGGTGAAAAGATCGCCATGTTAACGGCCTACGATTATAGTATGGCGCGTATAATAGATGGTGCAGGCGTAGATATAATTCTTGTTGGCGACTCAGCCTCTAATGTTATGGCTGGTAACGAAACTACCTTGCCGATAACACTTGAGCAGATGATCTATCATGCAGCTTCTGTTGTAAGAGCAGTTAAGCGCGCACTAGTTGTTGTGGATCTTCCGTTTGGTACGTACCAGGGGAATTCAAGTGAAGCGCTGCGGTCATCTATTCGCATTATGAAAGAAGCGGGTGCTCATGCAGTGAAGCTTGAAGGAGGCAGTGAAGTGAAAGAGTCCGTTCAGCGAATTCTAACGGCTGGCATACCTGTAATGGGCCACCTTGGATTGACGCCGCAATCGATTTACAAGTTTGGAACCTATACGGTGCGCGCAAAAGAAGAAGCTGAAGCTCAAAAATTAATGGACGATGCGAAACTTCTGGAGGAGTGTGGCTGTTTTGGTCTGGTGTTGGAAAAAATACCAGCTGAGTTAGCAGGAAGAGTATCAAAGGCCATAAATATACCAGTGATAGGTATAGGTGCAGGGCCTGATGTTGATGGACAAGTGCTGGTTATGCAGGATATGTTGGGCATTAGTAAGGACTTTAAACCTCGTTTTTTAAGACGCTATGCTGATTTACACACTGTTATTACAGATGCTGTAAGTCATTATGTGGAGGACATTAAAGCCCGTGACTTCCCTAACCAGGATGAGAAATATTAACTTTTTTTTAAAGGGCTCGCATTGTTGTTATAGCTTTTTTTAAAGACAATTGTAGGAATTTTAACCGTAGTAGAATGTTGATCCTTCCCTTTATGAAGCGTTCACGTATCAATCGAGGTTAACGCTTTATAAATCATATTAACTATCCATAGTAAAAAATCTGTGAGAAAATTCATTTGCCTTCTGGTAGCCGCAGTGGGAACTGTGTGTGCATACGGTCAAAATAATAAAGGAACCTTTTATATAACATGGGGCTATCATACAGATAGGTTCACAAAAAGTACAATTCATTTTAAGGATGAAACTCATGCTAACCCCAAGGACAATTATAATTTCGAGTTAATAAAAGTAAAGGCGCACGACAGGCAAGACATGCATGATTTGTTTCGTACGGCCATCAGCATTCCGCAATATGTTTTTTACATGGGCTATTTCTTTGCCAAGAAACCAAAATGGGGTATTGAAGTAGGGTGGGATCATTTGAAATATATTGTTACAGATGGTCAGACTTTTCATATGAAGGGAACTTACAATGGAATGTATCATGATGTTGATACAACATTTTCGCCAAACTGGATTCACTACGAACATACCAATGGAAATAATTATCTCATGGTAAGTGCCGTTCGCAAGTTTCAATTTTTTGAAAATACAAAGTTGGGATCTCATTTAAGTGTGATGGTAAAAGCTGGAGCGGGTGGCTTAATTCCAAAAACTGACTCAAGGATTTTTGGAATGCATAATGATGGACCTTTTCGGTTAAGCGGATTTGTAATTGGTGCGGGTACAGCTGTGCGTTATTCTCTATTCAAATATCTGTTTGTTGAAGGAAGTATCAAGGGAGCTTTTGCAGATTACACAAGTGCAAAGGTCTATGAACAAGGCAGGGCGAAGCATACGTTCTTCTCTGTTCAATATATTTACTCTGGTGGATTTAGTTTTCCACTATAAAATTCAATAATCAAATACTATAGACATTGTTCTGGTGAAGTATTGTCTGGCGCATTGCCAAACCAAACTACACCATACTCTTTGTAGAGTGAAATGCCTATAGCATTCCATTCTACCTTTTTCCAAATGCCGGTGTTCGTTATCATTTCATTATGTGATGGACTTAGCTTCCATCCGTTTAATCCTTCAAGAGCGTTGGCGCCACTTGAACTATAATAAGCAATTTCATAGCCGGGACTTTTATAGTTAGCAATTTCTGTTGGCTTGTCCCACATGCATTTGGCTTGCTTGTGATCCGCGGTGTAACAACAAGCACTCCATTTCCCTTTTTTAGACCAGCTATGTGGATTGCATTTATTGTTTTGATCAAACTCATATTCGCTACTCAGATCGTGAGTATGCGCCTGTGCCACTTGTGTAAGTTTAGAAGATAGCGGAATTGATTTCAGATTTTTACTTTTCCTATACTCCATTATCAATGCATAGAGTTTTGACTCTTCAGCACTGATGCAGATGGAAGGAGCTTGAATTTTCTGAGGTGATCCTGAAAGGAAAACCAGAATAGAAACTAATGAAAAGAGTAGCTTCATTGAGAAATGTTTATTCCTCTAACGAAAATCTACTCAGTGAGGTTAATCTAAAGGAACATTAACGTGGCGTTCGGCGTGATATGAAGAACGAACCAGCGGTCCTGCTTCAACATATTTAAGGCCTCTCTTTATTCCTTCTTCTCTGTACATATCAAAAGTTTCCGGATGAATAAACTCGGCAACTTCAAGATGCATTTTTGTTGGTTGTAAGTACTGTCCTAATGTTAAGATAAGCAATCCGTTTTGGGCGAGATCATCCATGGCTTTGAAAACTTCTTCCTTCGTTTCTCCAAGACCAAGCATGATACCAGATTTGGTTCGCATACCTGCTTCTCGTATTCTTTTTATCTGTTCCAGGCTGCGCTCATATTTTGCCTGAGGACGTACCATTCTGTAAAGCCTTCCAACGGTTTCCATGTTGTGACTCACTACTTCCTGCTTGCCTTCTATCATACGATAAAGTGCATCCCAGTTTCCCTTGGTATCAGGTATAAGCGTTTCAATAGTAGTTTTTGGACTTACTTTTTTAGTTTCAACAACAGTTTGATACCAAACTTCAGCGCCCCTGTCTTTAAGCTCATCACGATTCACAGATGTGATAACCGCGTGCTTAACTCCCATTAGTTTAATGGCTTCGGCAACACGCTTGGGCTCATCAAGATCATACTCTGTTGGTCTGCCTGTTGCCACGGCACAAAACGTGCAGCTGCGTGTACAAACATTACCTAAAATCATGAAAGTAGCGGTACCGGCTCCCCAGCATTCGCCCATGTTGGGGCAGTTTCCGCTCTCACAGATGGTATGAAGTTTATATTGATCTACCAGTTTTCGAACTTTGGCATACTCCGGCCCCACAGGCAACTTCACCCGCAACCAATCTGGTTTGCGTCTGCGCGTTTCTTCTTTTGATATAACTGGTAATTCAATCATTTTACTGTCGATTAAGGTGTTAATGGCGACAACATTTACTATTAGCCATTGCGGCTAATTACTA
>DATJHZ010000157.1:0-47802 GCA_035493595.1 Cyclobacteriaceae bacterium
GCAATGTAGCAGGATTTGTCAAAAGCCTTCCACAACGCCAACACTTGCGACTGATCAATGCATTGTACATTCCGTACATTACCTGCTCGTCTTGAGTGCCCATGACAATCGTTTCAACGGCTTTCTTTGTCACTGTGATTCGAGTATCGGAAAATTGCTGATCCTCTTCTAAATTCAGGAAAAACAGTTTTCCATCATCCATAATGTATCCAACATCTACAAGACGTTTACCGACTTTTGCGCGAATACGTCTGCGACCAGGTTTCTTTGAGTTTTTGCGGCGCGTTGAAATTTTGATGGTGATGTGTCTCTTTGTCCCTGGAGCGTCGCCAGGAAGAGTGAATGGAACTGTAAAGCTGCCATCAAACATCTCTGCGAGCTTTGGCACAACATAAGATGCAGCTTCGATTGTTTTGACTACCTGATCAGCGATGTCTTCTCTCTGCTTTTCATGTTGAGAATGTGCTTGTTCTTGTTGTTGCTTTTGTAATCGCTGTTGCAACAGAATTGGCCCCTGTACATTTGTGCACGGGCAATCAGGGCAGTAACCAACTCTTTGATCGTAGTGCCATTTGAATGTATCACCCTTCTCAAATTCTCTACCGCAATACATGCAAATACCGTCTCTATTCGCGACCATTAATTTTGTCGCAGAATATTGTCTGGATTTTAAGTTTTGCATGGGTCTTGTGAACATTTCTTTTTTTCTCCTTTTAATATTGTACTATTTTTTATCATTATAACACATTTTATCCTTTTTGTACATATTTTATAGCTTATCTTTTTAATTTTTAGAAATTTCTTTGAAACATAATTGAAGATATTTTTCGGTCGATATCCTCTAAGACTGCCAATTTTTCTTTTTCTATTTCTATTTGGTGTTCTAAATATTCTATTTCGTATTTGTTTTCTGTTTTCCTAGTTTTCATAGCTGCCAACTTATCTTCTGAGTCATCTATCGCCGTGTCAACGTCGTTCTGAAAATTAGCAATATATCTAGACAAAATTTTCATAGGAGCACTTTCTGCATCCTGATCGAATCCTCTGCTGTCTGTTGTAAGATTATAAAAACCTGTTTCTGAATTGAGTTCAACGCAGATGCCGATAGATTTTGCATCAGATATAATAGTGTCAATGATTTTCTGGTATCCTTCTCCATCTAATCCTCTGCTGATGGAGAAGGACTGCCTTAAAAGGAAACTATTCAATTTCGAGATTACTTGTTTTCCTGCTGACTGTGTCATGGTGTTCCTCAATTCTATAAAATGGCCAATATCAAAATGCCGATAAACGAAACTAAAAAAACAACAATTGCAAGCAAAATTTGCCTATTTCTCTCATGAATCACTTGATGAATATTATATTTGAGTTTTATTGTTTGTTTCCAATATTCATCATAATATCCATTTGGTGCTGCTTTTCTTGTGATTGTATAAACTACTTGCAATGCGACTACGTTGTACAGTCTAAATAAACTATGACATAATGTAATGAACAAGATTGCTGTTTCTGCGATTTGCATCATGATCCTTTCATTTTATTTTTCAATTCTTGTAATGACTTAGAATTTGCTGAAGACAAGAGAAGAGACGTTTGAAATATTCTCTTCGACATCGGCAAGTCTCCGAATTTTTCATTGATTATTTCACTCGAGAGTGCCCATGCTTTGTCGATCACAGATGCAGCAGAGAATCCGACTTCTACTAACATTGCAGTAAAATCGTAGACTGTGTCTATATCGTTCTGATCGAACAAAATGCCTGTAGCATGTTCTGTGTCTGCCATTTTTTTTATTTTTCCCTTCTTCGTTTAACATTGTAGGTATTTTTCCTATCACCCAGATGACATTTGGGGACATAGGTGCAAAAAGCTATATGAATATATGTTAAATGTGCAGCGGTCATCTGTGATGATGTCCGTATAACTCTTTCAGAATATTTACTCTATAGCATTCGATTCCTACAATGCCTAAAAACTCCATTTGATTAGAGACATTATACAACTTGCACTTTTCGTCTGTATAATCATGAGCATATACAACTTTTTGAATCTTTGCATTAATAACAAATTTGCAACATTCGAAACAGCAGAGATGGGTCGTGTATAACGTTGAACCTTTTGCGCTCTTACCAGCCTGAATGATAGCATTCTGCTCTGCGTGAACTGTTGAAATACAATGCCCATCAATGACTATGCATCCAATTTCACTACAATGAGGCATACCGGATGGTGAACCATTGTATCCTGTAGAGATGAGTTGGCCATCGTTAACAATAACGGCTCCGACCATTGCTCTAGTGCAAGTAGATCTGAAACTCGCAGCCAAAGCAATGGTCATATAATAAGAATCCAATTTATATTCCATCGATGATATCACTTAATGTTTGATTGTGTCTACTATCTGGAGTTGATATTTTACCAAGTCTTCTTCGTATAGTTTCTTGATCTATACGATTCATAGTAAATTTTGGCGTTTTATCTGATCGCAAAAGATGTGCACCATAATCGACACCTGTAGCTATCTTAATATTAAAAACCAGAGGCTCGCCAATAACTTCACATGCTTCTTTTATAATTTCATTTGCATGAGTTGGATGATAGGAATCGATTATTTTCTTAAATGCGATGATATTATTAAAGAGGTCATCAGAGCTTGCTCTTGAAAGAAAATCATAAGCTTGCAGTCTCGCTTCTTTCGAAACTAGCATCGTGGCGGCTGTAACTTTATTTTCTGGCAAAAAACCAACACTCTTGAACATGACAACTGAGATTTTCTCAACAGGCATATCTAAACGATTGAGGTAGTGACAACTCGTATCATCAGCAACATGATAATAAATGATGAGACCTAGTGAGTTTTTAGCTATAATCTCTTTATCACAAGGACACTTAATTAACATTTTAATTTAACCTTCCAATCAGAAATTCAGCAACTTTAATATGAAAATTCTCAATTGTTGCTGGTATCACCTTTTCTTGTGGATTATGGTATGAGTCATACATCGGCTCGCCCTTTTCATAATCCTTAGATGAAACGATGTTGAACTTTACAAATTCTAGATTGAAATTTGCTCTTAAAGCTTGCTCAATTTTGCTATACTCTGAATAGTCGTTGATGACCCCATCAGTTATTACAATCACGACACGCTTACGAGCTGTCCACTTCATATTGAAAAGTGTGTTGTAGCCGCTTATGATATCTGTGCCACCACCGGCTCTTGGCTCCAACTTCGCTCCTGTGAGTTTATCATCAAAGTTCAGATTTACAAGGTGGCTATCACTAAAATCTATCTCTGCGCTTCTTACTCCCTGAAGCTCAGAAATGGCCGCTAATAGGCACACAACCAATTCTGCATATGGCACCTTTACGCCGCCTGTAGAACCTGAAATGTCTTTGAATACTACCACATCAATTTTACTATCGATTCTCTTATTGACTGTATATGCGAGTGCTGGCTCTCCTGTGAATGATGCAACATATGCCTGCATCTGCTTCATGAAGTTCATGTCACCTTCTACGGTGTTTGCACGGACGATATCATTCAGGCGAAGTTTAAATGCAGTTCTGATGTTTTTGATCACATCGAGATACTTATCGACTGTGGCTCTATAGAATGAAT
Organism: Cyclobacteriaceae bacterium; assembly: GCA_035493595.1. Taxonomy (GTDB): domain Bacteria; phylum Bacteroidota; class Bacteroidia; order Cytophagales; family Cyclobacteriaceae; genus DATCRE01. Next base: position 3,621 of record DATJHZ010000157.1, read on the forward strand.
TATCATCCTGACCCTCATTGATTTTACCAGAAGGTAAACCAGCCTGATTTCCTTTGCTTGTCTTGAGATTGCTCAATGTATCAGAGAGTGAGTTTGATATCGCCTGCTCTCCATTCTGAGCCTTTTCAATATCTGCATTTGTCATACCTGAAATGAGACTAACAGAGCTTTCAATAGCTTTCATTGTATCATCACTTACACCTGATACGATGTATTGGTATATTACATAACTTGCAATGAGCACGTTTTTCGAGTCATTTCTCGTTGCACTCAATACCATTGGCAAACAGAAACTTATGAAATTTTCATCGGCATTTTTGACGATCACTCCAAATCTTGCTAAGTAGAAAAGTGCATCAACTTTTTTATCGATCTCTATAATCTCTGGCGTTTTTGGTGGTCGATTTTTGCTGTTCGAGCTCTTTGAAGTGCTGATGATTGTGTCTCTCTTCAGAACAGTCAAGATCAATCGAATATATGGTGTTGTTCCTGGGAACTGGCTCGTCAGACTATATTCGCCATTGTTATCGAGCAAAATGTTCCAGATCGTCTTAAACAAGCCATTGTGAATCACTGGTGAATATTTGAACGCTTCGTATTTGATGTGGCTGATCTCATGTAATAAGAGACCAGCCTTGAACATTGAGAAAGGAATGTTTTGAGAGAAGTCTTTCTTAATCCACGATTGATTGTAGATTTCAAGAGCCTTATCAGGATTGATCCTAATATTGTATGTTGGCTTTCCTTTGACCCTGTCATCTACATCTACGCAGGCTATTCCATCGAGTTTGACATCTTTATCGTCGAGATCGACAGAAACTCCAGGTATAATGTAAAATGGACGAATCTCATTAATATCTTGCATTTCGCATTGCTCCTAAATGATTCCGTTCATGATTTTCTGTCGTGTTGACTGCGCACCCAACTCAGTGCCGTCAATGTCGATGTAGAATCCAGTCGAGATTTTCACAATTTCACGAAATGTTGGAACGCCAATTCGTGAAACGTATCGCACAAACTCTTGAATTTCTGGTTTCTGCATCACTGAAATGTCTACAATCTGCTTTTGTAAGATACGTTCTGTGATCGTCTTACGAAGTGATTCCAAGTTTGTGCCGCGAGTGAAGTAATCATCAATAGTACCATCTGGTTTCTTTGGTTCTAAATGCATCATGATCATTGCGTGTGCAATGTTACGAGTGCTCAACGGCCAGTCAGAGCTACGATTTGTACTCATGTACGATACTAAATATCGTACTACAGAATCAGGAATGTCCAATTGCGACTTACCAGAGTATTGTGTTGCAGCTGTTGCCTTTGCAATTACTACTTCATCGTTGAAACTAGGATAATCAAATGGAACTCCAATGACACGATTGGCAAACGATGGTGGAACACGGATGTTACCACTATGATTTACACGGTTAGATCCGTAGATCACTTTCAACCCAGAAGCATCGATTGACTTATCACCAATAGAAATGACAGAGTTACCAGAAGCATCAATACTATTGAGCATCAGCAACATCTGCATCGTCGAGTGTGTGATCTCATCGATTCCAACTATCGCGTTCTCTCGTGCTGCTTTGGCCATAACACCATCAAATGGTACCAGTGAACCATCCATAAGACGGAGACCAATAAAAACGGAAGTTTTTGTATCTTCTGGACTCAGTTGAAAGTAGTATGCAGGGACATTGTACTGCTTTGCATATGCTTTTAAAAGGTTCTGCATGGTCAATGTCTTGCCCGTACCTGAATCGCCAATGAGATACAACGGAATATTTGTCTCTGTGAGGTACAGGTAAAGTTTTTTCATCCTCTCCCTCGGACCTTCGCCAACGACACGTGGTACCTTGTTCACATCTAGTAATGCTGCATTTGTGTCCACTGCAGTGACTTTCTTATTAGAATTTCCATTTAAACCAGCGGTTGACATATTTTTTCCTTCCATTTTGCATTTACATATTCAATTTATATGGATATTATACTACATTTTTTGCAAATTGTACATATTTTTTTATCACAAAGTTGAAATTCGTTGAGTCTAAACTAAACATAAAAATTGGCTAATAAGAGAAACTTATTAGCCAAAGTCTTGTTCTCATTTATTAATGTTTCTTACGATGTTTTTCGTAATTGTTTCTTGCTTCTTCGAAAAGGCCCCTTGCAGCAGGATCGTTAGATGCATTATACCAGAGTGTGTAAAGCGTTGTTAGAGTTTGATATTCATTTTTACACTGTTCGCATTGTGGAAAAGGTGCATCTATTGGTTTCTCTGTGAATACAATCTCTATTTTTGCTCCTGGATATTGTTGAAGAAATTCAAGATTTTTTGTGACAAGATCTATTACCGACTGTGTATCTGATATTCCTGTGACTTCGCTTCGTTTACCTTTGTCCTCAATAAATTTTATGTTAAACATTCTTATTTTCCTTTATAAACTCAGCGGATAGAAATTATCGCAATGATGTGAGAAATTTATCCGCTGTGTCCTTCGCCGATTAGAAGCATTATCTTATACCGGTTTGTCGTATCCCAATATAAAACTTTGCTTCTAGAGGCTACGGCAGGACTCGAACCGGCTCACGATATCAGTGTCAACCAACAAAGATAACCGCTCTTCCTGGCAAGTAATGTTCACGGAAACCACCTGCTCTCTGAGACGTACGTAGCCAAAAACTTCTGCTATTATTAATAAGTTCTGGCAAGAACCACACGAAAGGGATCAAATATCAACAATAACAAAAGCGGCGATCACGGTAGGATTCGAACCGTACTACCTCCGACTTGGGGGTCATCGGTGCTCTCCATGAGCTTCGTGATCTTAGTAAACAGAAAAAATGCCACTAATTTCTGTTTACTTTTAGTCAGTAGCATCCGACTAGTGAATGCAGCAGGATTCGAACCCGCATCTCGTCGACCTGGTATCGACGGCTCTTCCTCTTAAGCTACACATTCTCAATAAGCAGGATAGACGCCATCAAATCCTGCTTACGCGCTGTCGTGGTAATCCAACAGCTGGCGACTCGTGCGGGATTTGAACCCGCGCTACAAGATCGACAATCTTGTGTCTTAACCGCTAGACCAACGAGCCAAGTGTGGAGCATTTTTTACCCTGTTATACGGTATACAACAAATGCCCCAAGGTTATTAAAATGGTCATCAGTGGATTATTCCACTGGCTCCTCGAGTAGGAGTCGAACCTACATTGCTCAGTTAATAGCCGAGTGATTTACCATTAATCGACCGAGGAAAATGGAAGGCATTTGTTAAAGGTTAGTGGATGGAACCCACCAGAAAAACAGTAATGCCTTCATATGTATGCAACAGTAATAAAACTGTTGGTTCCTCAGGTAGGATTCGAACCTACAATATGCTGATCCAAGGTCAGCCGCAATACCATTATGCCACTGAGGAATGTGAAGGGAATGAAGAACTTCAATTCCCTCCGTCAAGAAGAAAAGGAGCCTTTCCTATAGACATTCCTATGGGTGCTGGCACGATACCGGCTACTCGCCGGGGGAGGTTCTACGAGGAATTGAACCTCGATACCCGATTTACAAGATCGGTGTTTTACCGTTAAACTATAGAACCTCGATAACTAGATCAATAACGTGAATGCATCAAAAGCTTCTTGATCTACAGTAGAGTAGATTCCTCTGATGCCTTGAGATGAAGCTTCTAATGTCAAGTACCCGTGTTTACTGCTATTGAATGCTTCTAATGTTACATTGTCTTCTTTGATATAGAATGGCGTTTTTGTGTTTTTTACCATTGGATGCAGATGATGATATCCGCCTGATCCTGCAACGATGTACTGAACGCTCTTGCCGTGGAGTTTGCGGCTAAACCTTTGATAATTATGAACGTGTCCCGCGAGAACAACATCTGGCGTTCTACCAGAAGATGTAATCGCATAATCTAACACATCAGACATTGCTTTACTGCCACTGTGCATTATGTCAAATGAGTAAATCGGATGGTGCATTGCAATGATTAGCACCTTTTCTTTCGGAGCAGAATAGAGCTCTTGCTTCAACCATGAGATTTGTGTTTTGTCCAGGTACCCACCTTCAGGTACATTGGTATACAGACCAATGATCGTTGCAAATGGCGTCTCTAATGTCCAATAAACATTAGGTTGTGTCATCGCATCACGACTAGAATCACCTGATTCGTGTGTCGGTTGTGGATACGGAGAGCAAAAATTTTCTGTAAATCCATGGAGTGACGCATCGTCATTATGTTGCACTTCACCATCATGATTCCCAGGGATAGCAAATATTGGAGCTGCATAATGTACGTATGGATCATAAAACTGGCCGTAGTAATCAGTACTCTGACCGTAGAAATAAACAACGTCACCAAGATGGTAGAAGAAACGGATATTTTTTGACGGAATATCATTCGCCATTAGTTCTGCAACTTGCATCTGATAATGAGGATCAAGAACTCCACCTGTGTCACCTACTGCATGAAATCGCATATATCCATTCTGAATAATTTCTTTGATTTCATCAGTAGGAAGTACATTTGCAAGATCAAGATGATATGGAGCATTTCCTTCTGGTCTTGGCAATGGTTGTGGCTTCTGTGATGTGACATGAAATGTCTGGGCTTTTATTTCAGCGTGTCTTATTCTACCAAAATTTCTTAACATTATAGTGCTTTCAATATGTTTTTAAGTAGTTTTATATAAAAATATGGCCCGATATGGCAGGAGTCGAACCTACTCTCCACAATAGATAGGAAATTAACCAATCTAGGATCACGTACGAGTATACTCTAGATGAAGCTAAAATATGCTATTGAAGTGTGTTCCGTACACTATTATCGGCATGGTGTTATTGAAATGAATTAGAAATTGAGTTTAAAGGAAAAACCATATTTTTTCATTTCAATAACTTGTTAATATTATATATTATTTTGCTTATAAAGTACATACTTTTAGTACATTTTTTTATCACGTTCAAAAGTTCATTGAGTCTTTGCTATGTATAAAGCACAAATTGTTATCACCAGGATTAAAATTGGGGCCTTTAAACAAAAAAGATGTATATTTATATAACTACGGAGCAGCTGTCATCTGGATGATAGTGATAAAAAATCACAAAAAAAATGGAGAGATGTTACTCTCTCCACCTTTATTTTGAAAGTTTTTTTACTCTGCTACGGGCTACTCGTCTTCAAAAAGATCAGAAACGTCTACATTTCCTGGATTAGACGCGGGTGCACCTGCGGCAACTGGCGCTTTCTCCTTGGAAGTTTTTGGAGCTTTTGGAGCCTTCACTGGTTTTGCAGCAACTACAGGAGTTTCTTCAACAGTATCTTCTGGAGCCTCATCTTCACCTTCATCACCATCTTCATCACCCGTAAGTGCCTGGATTGCTGAGCGGAGCTCCTTTTTATCATAGGTGATGACACCATCATTGGTCTTGCGGAGAGTCATATAAAATGGCTGGCCTTCCACCAAGATGTCATGGCGTCCTGCAGCCAAAAGCATCATTGCGATGGGATATCGGCGTGTGGCATCAACAATTTTAACTTGCAACTCTGGATCCGCTGGGTTCTCGAAAAATTCACGTGTTAATTTGCTTGCATCAGCGATGCTCAATGCTTGTGCCATGATTGTTTTTTACCTTTCTTTTTTTTGTGCAACTTTTTAATGTATGTAATTTGTTTTTGATAATGTTATTCAACTTCTAATAACATTATACACCATTTTAGCGTATTTGTACATACTTTTTTAATGAACTTTGAAAAAGGTTAACGACCTCGCTGAAACTCTTCCTCTTGAGGATAAGAGTAGTAATTCTGACCAGTAAATGGTGTTGGAGGAAACCCAATTCTGATCATTTCATCCTCAAAATCAGACTGTGGTCCTACTGAGATCTGCTTTAATTTATGCATGTAATCTTTATATTCTTCTGGTATATCAGATTCATCGTGCAGAATTGCCCATGTCAGAAGTTGATGAAATGGGATTAAGTCTTTTCGGTCAAATCGAATACCACCTGGTATCGGTACTGACAAAATTTGGTTCTCTTCAGTTCTACCGATTCTGAATTGTGTGAGAGTAAATGTATTATTTGATGCGAGGCTCAATACAAGGTGTCGGCTTCCACTGATTGCACCACGTACTATTCGCTTAAATTTTATCGTTGTAGATTCTCTATCATTTCGGTTAAACATTTATTTTATTCTCCTTCTTCGTTTTCGTTTTCATCTTCGTCTTCTTCGTTGGCAGTCACAATCATTACTTTCAGGATGAGTAATGTACCCTTGAATTTCTTCTGTTGAGCAGGAGATACCTGCCAATCATCCAATGTAGATTGAAATGTTATAATGCCATCGCCTTCTTTTTTCCCATTTAAATGAAGAAATCGGCAAGGACCAACGTTGATTTTTTCCTTCTCACCTCCTCCGTTATCAATGTAAACTGTCATCTCAAGAGGCGTTCTATTTGTGAGAGCGTATATATAAGCCAACGCGCCTTGCTCTGTTTCAGAGGCTTCGAACCTAAAATTTATTGAATCGTCTTTCTTGTCATTCTTTCCTTCCCAAGTTGCGAAGAAAACGACTTTGCCTTCTTTAATTGTTGCCACTTTTTTCTTCCTTTTCTAGAATATATTATAATATATATTTTTGATAATGTAAATTGTGAAAATGTTACATTTTTTCATTGACAATTGTAAAAATTATCTTTGTTTTAACTTGCATCTATCGTATTGTTTTGTATCTCTCTTTGTTTTTCTAGTTCTAATATGATGTCATGAACATCTTCTTCTTTAAAACAAACTAATCGGGGGCCTTTTACGAAATTAATTACAAACACTGGGATTTTGTTGCTGATAATTGCGTTTTTTATGAGTATTAAGATGTCGAGAAGCTTTAGAGAATATGATTCTTTCTCTGTGGATTTTAACTGATAAAGAAAAATTGGTGACTCACCATCTTCTTTAAACACATCTCCAGCACCAGAAAGAGGCTGAGGCCTTGCCCCTAAATTTCTCATTATCTTTTTCTCATCTTTTCTATGATCTTTTTGGCTTCTCATATCTCTCCTTTCTCATTGATGTTATCGCTGCCGTGAGCGAGGCAGCGATAGTTTCTATTCTACTCTTCTTCTATGACTTTCACGTTTTTGATAAATGCGATGCCCATGCCAAATGCATCAGCCTCGTTGTCAGTTAATGCTGTTTTTCTCTTTGCTGCAATTTCTTTAGGTAAATTTGCTTGAGCCCATGTGATAGTCTCTTTTTTCTTATCTTCTTTTGCAGCTTTAGAGATACCAATGCGCGCTTTCCATGCTCGCGTATCAACACTAACAACTGGTATATCATCAGGAACAGAATCGATAATGGTAGCAATCAATTCTGAAAGGGCACTAATTGCATTTGTTGAGATGAAACCAGCACTGAATGTTCGCACTCTCTCAACGACAACAAGTTGAACTCCTTCATCTACAAGCATCTTTACTGCTTTTTGAATCAGTTGACGTTTGTGCTTCTTTTTGAGTTTAACTTTGTTTTTCACTTCGATGCTTCTGAAATTCAAACGAGTGAGTTTCACGATTTGACCTTTTTCGAATACAGCAATACCGCATTCTGTATACGATTGATCGATTGTCGCGAATTTCATCTCTGTTCTCGGTGATTTTACTTCGAATTCTCTTTTTATCATATCTCTCCTTTACCTTCGTGAATTAATGATGAGTTTATCTGTTCTCCATTTTCCGTTATATATCTGTATTGTTCTCTTTCCTCCTTTTTAGTGAAGCAGACATGTCGCATAGGACAGTTAACTGCCCGTTCTGAATCTTTTGACTCACATACACGTTTTGGTGTTCCGATTCCTTGCTCATATGATACATGTAATTGAGCGAGGATGTTCATTCTATGAACATATGGGGCAACAAAATTAGGATCAAAATCAAAGCAAACTTCCCTATGCTGCTGATTTGCTTTATTTTCAAGAAGCAACATCGCTCTTTTGTACCCTGTAAGGTACATGTACATCTGCGCTTGTTTAAATCCGTCTGGATGAACTCTTTTTGGATCATTCTCTTCTACAATTGCTTCATACGCTCTTGGACTCATACTTTTTATTTCTACGATCCAGAGATCTTCACCAGTTATTTCAGGAAATTTTGCAATAATGTCAGGTGTGTGGAATACACCAAACGCTGGGTTGTATCTTGTTTTTTCTATTTCAACAGCATATCCTGCCGATTGAAATAATCGCTGCCATTTTAAATGAACATACCATCCTTCAAGGAATACTCTCAATGTCGAAACAGATGTTGTCGTATCATGCTGTTGAATAGGTTTATAGTTTTTAGAGAAAACGTGTTGACGATAACAAAGTTGATTTTTCTCTTTGACTTTAAATCCTTTTGTTAATTCAGAGAGGTGTATTCCGAAGCGTTCTGCTTTTTCCTTGTCCCATAATACGAAGGTGCCATCTAGCAGTTTATTCACTCTTATGTCTAGCGTGTTACCGTTCTGCATTGCCATCATCATTTGGTCGATTGTTGTTGACATTCGAATATCCCTTTCACTTTTAGTATTACTTCAAGAGTGACCGCAGGTGACTTTTTCCTCTTGAAATAATTATATACTATTTCTTGATAAAAAAGTCACCTGCGGTCATCAACTATTCGGTTTTAGTTATGAATATTTTTTTAATTCGAATTGTATACTTCCACTAGATGTTGAGATTACAATATACATTGTTATCACGGCGTTCAGAGAAAAGAAATTCATAAAATCTACATCAGCCAGTGTTTTATCACCAAAAGACAAAGAAATACACTCTCCATCTTCATAAACAGGAATCGTGATATAATTCTCTTTTAACTGGTTTATGATTTTTCCCTTGTCTTCTTGTGTTATTGGCTTAAATTTAACCTTTAATTCATTGGAAGTTGTTTTGATCATTTATTCTTCTTCACCTTCTGAATATCCTGCTATTTGTTTTAAATTGTTTTTATTCGCTTCAATGTATCTTTTTCTCGCAGCCTTTGCTTCTGCAGTCATATTTTCATGTGATACAAATTTCCCTTCATCGAATATAAAGGGTGCTTCTGCTTCCTGATACGGAGATGCCGATCTATTTTTTATTCCTGTATTGAATCTAACAATCATTCCGACTTGCTGACCTGCAACTCTAATGGCTTCTTTTCTTTTTACACTTAAAATCACATGACAAGCATGTCGTAATGCTCTACCGCCAGGAGTGTGCGTTTGTGGCCCGAAAGCCATTGCGTTCATATTGTCTCGCTCCTGATTGATGAACAATACAGTAGAGCCATAGTCATCACAGAGATTATTCAAACCGAAGATTTTTCTTGATAGTAAACCAGCAGTCATAGAAATGCCGGCTGTTTTTTCAGTATTGCTTTCTAGCTCAAATTCTTTTTTAGGAACTAATGCGGCAACTGAATCAACAACAATAAATGGAACACCCTCTTTTGCAAATTTCATCGCTGCTGACAGCGCTTGCTCTCCTGTTTCTGGATTGACAACGATCAATTTTGATGAATCGATGCCGAATTGCTTTGCTCTATCTTCTGTCAGAGCTCGTTCTGCATTAACATAAACTGCTAAAGGATTTTGTTTCAAGTATTGTGATAGCATATGAAACGCGAATGATGTCTTGCCAGCACCTTCAGGACCATAAATCATTGTAACTTTGCCGATGGGCATTCCGCCGCCAAGAATTTTATCCAGATCAGGTATTCCTGTTGACATAAATTCGACAGGAGGAAGATTTTTAGCGAGAATAACTGTATCCTCGCCATATTCTTTGTTAATCTCTGATATAGCATTTTTGATGCTCGCGAGATCCATTCCCTTTCTTTTCTTTGTTGCCATACTATCTGCTCCTTATCGTTCTTGAGAGCAACGTGCTGTTGTACTCTATAGTACGTTGCTTTACGATATTAAAATCAAATTCGAGTGCTCCAGCACCTTCTAATGCTGTTAATACTCGAGAAGTTACTGTTGTACGTTTTCCTTTCGCTTTTGTCATCATTCTTTTTGTAAAATCTTGTCTCGATTCAAATGGACCGTTCTTTTTATTTTCTATTTCAATATCTCTTGCAGCAACGCCACCGACATTTGGAATTGTCAATAGGCCTGATCTGATAGCTTTCTCACCAAAAACATCATAGATGTGATAATTTACCTCACCATTTACATGAGGCAAAAAAATTGGCAATCTATTAAGAACTGAATCTGCCTCAAGATCTTTGATACTCTTCTTCATAATATTATTTCTCAGACTATGAAGAAAGAATATTTCTTTATGATTCACTTTTAACCACATCATCCAGTATGACAAAACGGCATATGCAACAGAGTGACCCGCATTAAACGTATAACTGGTCAAATTATGAAACAACTCAATGGCCGTATTTTTATCGATACCTGATACCTTCTTTGCACCCTCGACAAATTGAATTGTCAATGGGTGATCTGCAGGGAGAGCAACAAGATTTTTCATGACTTTACTTGCGTCTCCCCAAGACATTCCTGCAAGCCCTCGGCAGGCTTGCATTATTTGTTCTTGATATAAGAGAGCACCATGAGTTCGTTGACAATATGGATACAGAAGTGATTTTGTATCAAGGTCACCTGCTTTTCCTCGTTCGTATACGTCAACTTGATCCATCTGAAGAGCACCTGGTCGATCAAGTGATGTGGCGTCTGATAACTCAAAGATGCTTGTTGGCTGAACACGGCGTAAGATTTCTATACCGCCATACGAGTCAAATTGGAATATACCCTTTACGTTTAAATTTCTGTATGATTCGAATGTCTTTTGATCATCTAAAGGGATATCTGTTGGCTTAATTCCTAGGATATCGCAGCATTCTTTCACTGTATCGATTGCGTCCACCCTAAGAACATCGATCTTTACCACGTTCATATGAATAAGAGAATCCATATCATATTGGGTATTGATCTTACGGTCGCCTTCTTTACCTCTTACGAATAATGGTACATAATCATCAATTGCTCCTGGCGTAATAGCAACTCCAGAAGCATGCTGGCCAAAAGCTTTAGGATTTCCCCAAATCTTACAGAAGTGGCTAATAATACCATATTTATCGTTAATAGCTTTTGCTCGTTTGTTGTAGATGATTTTACTAAGAATTGGTTCATTTTCTTTGAAGCCCATAACTCCCATGACTTTCTTTAAGTAATCAAGATCATCATCTGGAACATTAAGAGCTTTTGCAAGGTCATTTAAGAGGTTATCACCTTTGTAATAGAGAACGTTTGCAATTTGAGCGACTTGACCCTGATATTTTTGCATAAGGTACTCTACAACGAGACCGTATTTTTTTGCTGAGAAGTCAATATCAAAGTCAGGAATCGTCTTGCGCTCTTCCGTCATGAAGCGTTCAAACATCAAATCGAAGTAGATCGGATCGATCTTTGTAATCCCAAGTGCATAGGCGATCAAAGAAGCAACACCAGATCCTCTGCCTGGTCCTACGACGACATCATTTCTATTTGCAAATTCGATCATGTCTCCTACCATCAGGTAGTAATCAGCTTTGCCCTTTTTGATGCTGATAACTCGCATCTCTTCCATAGCTCTTGCAATATATGGTTCTTTCCAGAGGCCCATGGCTTCAAGACCTTTTTTTGCTTTGATGGCAAGAGCTTTTTCTGCGCTAATTCGTTCTCCTTTTTTATTATAACCAATGAATTCGGGAACCTTCTCTTCGAAGACTAATTGATAGCTTTCAAATGTATCGGCAATTTGCTGTGATGCTTCTACATATTTAGAACCATCTGTCCCCATGAGTGATTTCCATCTGGCATTCATTTCATCGCCATCAGAGATGTAGAGGTATTGATACTGCTTTCTGATGTTTCCTATCTGAATGTCATCGACATTTCTGCCCATCTGTCTAAAGAGAAGATATGTATCCAAATCTCCTGGATCAGAATAATGGCTGTCGTTTGTCATAACAGCAGGTCGTTTATATTTCTGTGATAATTTAATAAGTCCTTCATTTGCCTTCTTTTGATCATCAAAATCCTGAGGTTGAACTTCAAAGTAGAAGTTGTCGCCATAGATTTCTAGAAACTTATCCGTCATTCTGAGCGCTTCATCCCACTTATTCTGAATGATCATCTGTGGGATCTCGCCAAGAACGCAACCAGAAAAGCAAACAACGCCTTCATTAAATCGCTCTAAGATATCAAAATCAGCGATCGGCTTCATATAGAAGTTATTGAGATTTGCCGATGTCATGATCTTACACAGATTTGCATATCCAGAAAGATTTTTCGCTACGAGCGTTAGATGCCGGCGCTCAGGCAGGAACTCTTTTCCTGCCTTGAACTCTCTCATGAAGTATGCTTCTACACCATTAATTGGAATAATTCCAGCTTTGTGACATTCTGAAGTGTGTTGCTCGTTCATACACATCGTCCCATGATCTGTGATCGCAAGATGTGTCATGCCAAGAGATTTTGCTCTTCGAATGCTTTTCACAGGTGCACCAAAACCATCGTACAAAGATCCGCCTGTGTGTGTATGAAAAGGCACAAATCTTAATTTTGACATTTTACATTTCCTCCAAGAATGGCGCTGCCCACTGCATAAATGAAGGGAGAGATTTTCTTTCTATGTGTCTCTTTTTCATTTCAAATTGCTGAACGATGAAACCAATATCACTGTGCTTTTCCAAGATGCTGATATCGTCTATGTATCTGAGATACTTTATGATATCAGCAAGATCCATCATATCTTTTACTCTTTGAGTAACAGTGAATTCCTTTGGATCTAATGTTTCTACAACAGAGAGCATCTTCTCATGTCTTTTTGTATAAACATGCATTGATGTTGCACGATGAACATATGAGCCTAAATCTACGTCTAGCTCATTAGAGATTATTTCTTGTAACATCGTGAATTGAAAAAGATCGTAAGGAAGACCCCAATAAAGATCGTTAGATCGCATTGTCGTATAGAGATCTAACTTTCCTTTTCTAATGAGGAATTGAAGGGCAATTGTGCATGGTGTATCTTTTGTAGCGACCTTCAAATCGCTTGCAGAGTAAATCTGAAGCACAGCCTGACGACTAGATGGATCTTTCTTTAGCTTATTGACAATTTCAGAAATGTTTTGTGCGATACGATGGCCATACATTCCGTGTAGAATTATGCCATCGTCACTGAAATTCATCAACCTTTTGTTGAAGTATGCAAGGTATCTTACTGCGTTTGTGCTATCGAATAACATCGTCGATTCTGCACAAGCAAAAGGCAATGAAAAATGCCTATCTGGATGATATCCCAATCTACTCATTGGATTTGTCAGTACAAGAGAGACGTTTGTTAATTCGAGTGTATCTTCACCCTTCGGTGAAACTAATTCACCTTGAGAAAGAAGTCTACGTCTCAGCTCAGCATAAAGGTCTGCAAAGGAGTTCTCAACGATTTCCATTTCTATTTTCCTTTCACAATTTGTTCTATTTTCCTCACGAAGTAATGAGGGCTGTGTATCTGAACATTTTGGATCAATTTTCTACGAATTGCCGTGCGCTCCTGAGAAAAAAGCTTATTTTCTTTAATCGCAGACAGCATATCATACTCGTCATCAATCACGAGATTTTTAGGAACATATGTGATCGGTGATTTGAAGTCTGAAGGAAGTAGAGGAATTGATCCGAATAAGAGTGTTTCTATGATGCGAACTGTCATGAAACCGTGCTCGTTGTATTCATCTTTGAGTATCAATGGTGTTGCTACAGAATTTTTGTAGAGAGTGTGAAATTCTTTTGGCTGAGCACGATGATGGAATCGAATGTGTGGCCAACGAATTTTGCTATCTTTTTCTCCTTCTAGCCAGTTACCGTAAATGTCGTAGAATATCTTCTCTCTGCCTGATGTACCGTATCCTGTGCCAAAGAATTTCTGAAATGCATCATCTCGATCATAACGATTTCCGACATAGACAATCTTACGCTCTGGTTGTTCTTGTTGAAACTGATTGAGCTCTGTGACGTCAAAAGGAATATCATAATGATGCTCTTCTCCTCGTTTGAAACCAAGTTCTAAAACATAGTCTACACGAGCATCATCTTCTGGTGTCATCTTATAATCAAGATCTAGTGCTATGATCGGCACGCCTTTTCGAGAATAATGGTCTATCAACATATCTTGAATCATTAGATCTGGATCAAAATCAGGATCAGACATCGGAAGGACATTTCGCTTTGTTTGCATTCGCCATTCTAGAAGAACTATGTCGACATCTGGCAAGTCTACTTCGATACTGTTATCGCCGAATGTATATTGTGTGTCAATAAAATTTTTGTATGCTCGATATCGTTTTTCTTGAGAGAATGATTTAAACGCTTCTTTTTCAGAAGTATTCATTTTTGCTAGATGATCGAGAAATGGTTTATCACGATTTGGGAATAATTTATGAACTTGGTAGTCATTATTAAGAAACTCATTAACGATGCTGAATACGTGTAATGAAGATCCATCTGGAGAACTGACCTGAGCACCATTCTTCCAACGCTCATCGGCCATAAATCCATAAAAGCCATAGCCAATTCTTGTTTTCATTTCATTTCGCTTTCTATTGCTTTAATGATCACTTCAAAATTGAGTCAGGGATAAAATACTGATCACCTGGGTGACATTTGGGGACCTCTTTGACCTCTAGATGTATATTTATATAGCTCATAATTAAAGTCCCCAAATGGCATCTGGTTAACTAATCTAACTTTTTGTCACTGCTAAGTGCAATTGCTGCATTTATTGCCATAGACGCTTCATGAAGCTTTCGTATTGCGATTGTTTGTTCTGGAATGTTATCGGTGTTCTTGTGAACGAGTAGTGCTGCATTTTTCATTGCTTCTCTTACTTCTTCATATATTTTTTGTTTTGCTGGCGTTGGCGCGTGATACGTGAACAAATTAATAATATCTTCTGGTTTCATGCCATCTCCTCTGCAATCTTCCTTGCTTTTTCGATAGCCACATGCATATCTTGATAGGCAAATGAACCCAATCGTCCTACAAGATTAATTCCATTGTCTGTTGCTAATTTTGCATAATTTTTATGCATCTCAATTGCTTCAAGTGTTCTTACAGGATAGAGATCTTCACCTGTTCCTGGATGTTCAAAAACTGTCACAGGAGTGGTAGTCTTGTACATTCGATGATATGCAGTAGCACGTGTAGTCTGCATGCCAATAAATGCATGGTTAATGACCGGAGAAGGCCAGTTTTCAGCGCTATGTAATGCAGTGTCTCCAACAAACTTTTCAAATTTTACCTTCAAGTAATCGAGCATACCAAGTGTATAGCCGAATATTTCATCAACAGCAGCACTACAAAATGTGATATGATACTCATTAATGACTTTTTGGATACCTTCGAGTGCGACATTGAAATTTAATTGAAGATTGATATTCTTATGATCAAGCATGTTACTGATCCACTCTGTATAACCTTTTCGTGGCAGAGCGACATACTCATCGGCAAAGAAATCAATGTCATAATCTTCCTTGAAACGAATACGGCCAAACACTTCTGCTGGAATATTTGCTGCTGGACGTTGCCATTGAAGTTCAGAGTAATTCTTGATCATTGTACGATACATTGTTTCGCCAATTGCTTGAATTGCCCTTGTCTCGAAATTCTCTGGCTGTCCAGCATATTTCTTACGAGCCTGATCAATCTCATAATGAAAGCAATCAATCGCACCGTCATATTCGATATCATGCTCTGCCTTGAAGATCATCTCTATTGAGCGTTTGTTTATAGGCCATGGCATCCAGTTATGATTCGTAAGAGAATAAACTGTATGAGCAAATCTCTGAAATTCAGCAAATCGAGTAGCAAATTGCCATGTTTCTTTATTGTCAGTATGGAATATATGAGGTCCGTAGATGCTCACGGGAGTATCACCAATAATTTCATCAGCAGCATGACCACCGACATGATCGTGTTTCTCTAAAACGAGAACCTCATTACCCTTTTCTGCAAATTCTCTAGCAAGCGTTGCACCTGTAATCCCTGCGCCGATTATTAGTATTTTCACTTTTATATGATTCCTTTCATTAATCTTTCCAATTGTTTCGCGTATTCTTGCGGTGTCTTACCTGTTTTATTCATATAAGATGGATGATATGCTAAACGAACTTCAATGTCATGCGGCGCATTATCAGCAGTGAAATAATGTGCCTTGAACATCTCTTGTACATGCTTTCCAAGAATGATGATTCCTTTTGGTTTCATAAGATCAATCTCTTTCATGAGATATTGCTTATGAAGTTCTACTTCACTGGAAAGAGATGGACGATTGTTTGGCGTTGAAAGTTTGAGCAAATTTGTGAAAAAGCACTGATAGTAAAGACCATTTGCGAGTAGCGCTTTTCTAAGAATATGCGACGACTGACCGTAAACGAACACTCTATCAAAACGTGAGTAAAGAGCACCATCTCCAACTCCAGGTGCATCACCTATGAGAAAAAAGTCTGGCTTCAAATTCCCAGTGGGAACAGTTGGTCTGCGTACTAAACCGTCAATTTCTTTCTGCATTGGCCACTCAGTTGGCCAGATTTCCTCTAAAGAAAATGAAGGCTGAGCATCGACGATATAAGGAATCGACCCTAAAGCCAGGTACCGCTTCACTTCATTTGACTCGAAAGATGCTTGGGAGAAGAGTAAATACTTCTTCTCCTTCACAATCTCATCCTCTTTCTTCGTCAACATTCGCTGATTTGTCCATTTTACAGATTTTGCGATTTCTATTAATGAATTTTGCGTTTCTTGATTTAGAGCCATGAATTTTCCTCAATGCACTGCTTTATTTTTTGAACAGCCTTATCAGTATTTTCATCCGTCGTATTTAGAAAAACAACCCTAGACAAAGATGTCCACTTGAGAAACCCTATGTATTTTTCTGCAATTTCAGGGATAATCTCTGCCTTGATAAGATTATCTTTATCGACAATTTTGCTGTAGTCGTTTTTCATGCAAAGAACCAAGATCACGCCTGCTTTCTCAAACAGATCATCGATCTCTCTCATCACAGTCATATCAAATGGTCGTTTCAGTACCTGTGCATACACCCACTCTGACATGTAGTGACGATCGATAATGACATCCATGGGGACGACTTGAATGAGGTTCGCAAAGTACATACCTGCGTATCTTGTGAGGACGTTCAATTCGCCTTCTAGCATCTGCTGATGTTCGCGTGGATTTTTGAAGTAGGGATATTTTATCTCTTCAGAGAGAGCTTTTGCGATGGTAGACTTGCCCGATCCGTCCGGTCCTTCAAAAACTATGATTGGCATAATTATTCTCCTAGTTTAGTAATTTTTGTAAAAAATTTTATAGAAAATTTTTAGTATATATTTTAAAATAAGTGTGGCGCTTTTTCAAGAGAGCGCCACTGATATATTATTTATTGACTTCCCAGTCTGATCTTGTTTGATTTTTCAATGTTTTCTTTTCTACGTATGCAATAAATTCTTCATAACTTTCAAAGACTGTGCTCGCTGTTGCTTGTGCATATATGAACACATCTACGATTTCTTCTTTTAGAGCTTCTTTATTGACTTCCTTAATCGGTTTGTGCAGTCTAAAATTCACTTCCATCAGCATCTCTGTGACTTCAACCTGCAAAAGCTTTGCATACTCTTGAATCGTCTGGTTGATGTCCCGGCCCCAGGCAGCTCCAAAGATTTTTCTCTGGAGCCGTGCAATTGTGTTGTAAATCTCTTTCTCTTGTTTGCTTGTCGTTATTTCTAAGGCTTCTGTTGCCATCTTCTCACTACTCCATTATTTAGGAAGAAAGCTATCATCATCTTCATCATCAGGAACGTCAATAGTAGTTTCTTCGTCGTCATCATCATCATCAAATGGATCAGAAGAAGAAACTGTGATTTCTTTGAGATGTTGTGGTGGAATTTCAGGTGGATTTTTCAAAACGCCTGGACAATTAGAGGTCGCATACGATTCTTTGATGAATGTCCATACTGAAGGCTGATCATTTAGATCTACAGGAACACTTATCTGTGTCTTTTTGCCTGTTGCCTTTTCTGTTCTTGTCTTTTTCATGACAGCCTGAGTTTTAACTTCTTCGGCATACTCTTTTTTGAACGATGATGGATCAAGAGGTGTCAAAATGTAACGGATTTCGAAGCCATCTTTATTGTTTCGTTTGATTACGAAATCTCGTGATGTTAATGTTCCATAATTGGAAAATGCTTCGCCGACCTGCTCGAGTGGGCTCATATTATTCGGCTTGAACACGAAGAGCTTTACTTTACTGTCTCTGTAGTCCCAGATAACGAACGCATAATTCGTTTTCGTATTACGAGCGTTCTCTTCTGATTCTTCAAGACCGCAGAACGGACAATCTTCATGGCCATATAGTTTCAAGCAGGGTACAGTGTAGCCCTTAGAACGATCGCTGTTCACAAAACGGCCATGAACAACCATCTTAAGAACGTTTTGACCATCAGAAAGAAAACGGATATTTGCTTTCTCACCTTTTTTCAGGCCAAACACGATACTTTTGCTTGATGATGCGGCCTGAATGTCGCCCATCATCTCATCCATGAAACTCATTTTATCTTTCTCCTTGCTTTATGCAACTACCAAATCTACAACGCTATGAATATTGTACAACGATATCAAAAAATCATTTTTTCTTTTCATTTCGCCAATATCTTTCTTTCCTCGCATTGGAAAACGATACATTGGCAAATCTTCAAATTTTTCTTGTAACCTTCTACCACCATCTCTTCCTGCAGTATCCTCATCCAAACCATCTATGATTGATGTCGCAAATTGGCGTATAAATGCTATTTGCTGATCAGAGATGTACCAACCGAATAAGCAACACACATTTTCAAATCCATGCTGCCATGCCATCATCATGTCTGTATACCCTTCCACCACAAGCACTGATCCTTTTGTGATATTCCCTCCCACACACGCATCCTTGTCAAAACCTGGGTTAAATTTATATTTCGGCTTTACCTTTTTATCTGTGGCCCTCGCAGTGTAGCCTTTTAACTCAGACTGCTGATATATCGGTATCACTGTTGAGTAAATGCTTGACTGATTAATTTTTACATCAAAATGGCGAAGAACTTCAGGTGTATACCCACGTTTTAAAAAGGAGTGATCAAGCTTCTCCCAACAAGGATTACCTAGTGTATCGAGGAACATAGAACAAAAGAGGATTGCTTCTTTTTCATTTAACTTTATTTTCGGTTTCTCAATTATCTTTTTACTTTTCTTGTTTGCATTCTTTTTCAATTGTGCGATTATGAGAATCGCTTGCCATTCATCGATCTCATTATCATTGAAATATTTTTCACAATGAACAACAAAATCAATGATCGTACCTCTTGCTCTACAAGCCCAACATCTATAGACTTCGCGATTCATCGATAAAGACGGGTCATGATCGTCATGGAATAAGCAAATGATTTTGTTTTCTTCAGAAAATGTTTGGTCTTCTTCTATAAGGCCATAATGCTGTAATACCTCATACATTTTGCGCTCCAAGCCTATCAAGAGTTTTTGGAGAGCTTTATCCGAGCTCTCCAGCAACATTTTCTCATTTTTCTTTTTATCTTGAGTATTTTCTTTGAAAATTTGGTCGTCTCTGCTGCTGCTGGAATGAGCTACGCGGCGGATACTTTTTTATGACTGGTTTCTTCTCTACGATGACATCTTCAGGTTGATCTTGCTCTTCTTGGCTGTCATCAAACTCGTCATTATCAGAAACCTCGATAGAAGATGCGATTTTATCAACTTCATCAAGGAGTTCTGATAAACGAGCAAGTTGACTCATATCGAGCTTCCCCAACGCAGTGTCATGATGTCCATGCTTTCTTAATGCAGCTGTTGCAGTTGGCGTAACGTCTTTTAGACTACGCATTTTTTTTACCTCCTTATGCAATTTACCTTACACTTTGTGTACTCACATTTTTATTATATCACAAAAAATAAAAAAAGTACATACTTTAATGAAATAATTTCCAATATTTGCTAATTATTGTCAACTTTGTTGTTTCAAGAAAAAACATAACTTTAAAAGATTCTAGGATGTTTCTGCTGTCATCTAAATCATTATTCGGAGCTTTTTTCATATATAGATGTATATTTTTATTACTCATAGTGAAAAGTCCCCAAAGGCAATCTGGATGACAGCAGAAAAAGTACACTTATCCCTGATTATTTATGATTCCTAATTTAGCATCTAATGCGATTTCTTGCATTAATGACATACCACCTTCGTTCTGATTTCTCAACCGTAAACCTTTGTGTCCTCTTTTTGTACTTCCTCCTGCCTTTAATATATGGCGCGAATATCCCTTTTGTTCTACTGAATCTCCTAAATTATATGGACCAAACGGTTTTGTATTCGAACTAAACGACCAGGCTTTATGAATCTTCATAAGCTGTTCATTAGTGACGAATCCGTTTGGGTCATCGATAAAACACTCATCGAGCATCAGTTTTATCTGATCGTAACTCTCTCTGTGCTTTTCTTTTTCATCGGAAAACTGTTGTGGCGGTACTAATCTACGATCAGAGTTGTACCACATATGTGCACCATCAATGAATGCAGTAAGTGCAGCTTCGAGATTGTCACTCTTATTTAGAAGGTTCTGTTTCACTTTTGGGTCAAATGTTTTCGATCGATCGTGAGGGAAATTGATGATTACGAGTCGTTCCCAAAAAGCGTTGTCGTTTGATCTTCCTCTGACCATGTGATTCGAAAGAATAAAGATTTTCGATCGTACAATAAAAGAGAACTGATCTTTGAATTTCTTCGATGTCGTGATTCTGTCGCCATCGCCTGTGAATTTCTTCATCTGTTCACTATTAAGAGCAGATCCTTCTTCTGGCTCTGAACAAAATGCTGCTCTTGTTGTCGACAAAGAAAAAAGGTCGAAATTTGAAGTGTTATTCGACCTTTTTGCTGATAAAACATTGTAATCAATCTCTATTGTTGATGATCCAGTAACCTTCATAAAGAGATCCTTAAATGTTCCCTTACCTGAATTCGTTGGGCCATAGAGATTGCAGAATTTTTTTGCATCAGTACAATCAGTAAGTGCATATCCTGCATACATTAGCAGGTAATCTATTCCATCTTTGCCACCACCAACACTAGAAGTTAAGAAGGCATCAAAATCTTTCGATTTTTTACCAGGAATATATTCTGTTGGTAGAATGTATGTAAACATGAATCGCTTATCATGCTTATACGTCTTCTTTGTTCTAATGTCTACAACAACGTTTTTACAAGGAACTAAGTACTTACCTATTTCTTCGCCTTTATCATTGATGTACTCATTAAATCTTATCTCATTTCCGCTTTCGTCATTTCCTAGCCACAACATGTCTTTCAACATGTTTTCGCAATCAGCGATTGCTCTGTGCGTTATTTTTATCGCTTTTTCTAACTTATCTAATCCTAAACGCCTTGCCAATTTTCTTCGCATCTCCATGACTTCAGAAATGACGATTCTAACATGAACTTGATCATCTTCCCACATCTTCCCATTCCACAATCTCCATCCCGATGATCTACTATACACTGCTCGTCCTTTTAACATAAAAGAGCAGCATAACGCTGTCCCTTTGCTGTCTCCAGGATGTTTTATCATCTCTCTTTCTGCTTCCGTTAAATCGCCGCTTTCCTCTATTTGTTCTTCTTGTGTTTCTTTTTTAGCAGTAGTGCTAATTAAGGATAACGAATCCTTAGACAGCATACTCTTTTTCAATTCGACTTTTCCCCCGAATTTTCCATTTATCTTTTCTCTTTTTCTTCTTGATTCTGTGCAAATTGCTGGTTTATCAATGGTCTGCCAAACTCAATAATTTGCATCCTTACTTCTTCTGCATACGTTTTTGAATAGAATGATCTGTTTCCGTCTTTTAGTGAAACCCTAATCCTCCCTTGCTTTTTCCACAAAATAATCGTTGGCGGAGTTACTCCCAATAAATTTGAAAATTCATTTAGATTCATATATTTTCTTGAATCGAGCTCTTCCTTTGTTGGCTTTACAGCTGCCAGCATTCTTTTTTTCATATTTTTCTCCTATTTTATATACAATTCATAATAAATTATATACATATTATACAACAAAAAAATTTAAAAGTAAATAGTAAGTTAAAAAAATTATATTCTTTGATTCACTTTGAAAAAAGGTTACACTTACTATGTCGGGTTACACTTTGGATACACTTACTTTTTGTAAGTGTAACCTAGAATCGAGTATTACTGCTATAAGAACGAAGTGCAATTTTAGTATTTATCGCAATTTTTAGTACTCAAAAAAAGTGAGGTTACACTTACTGCTCGTAGAGTATATATATATATATTCACTATAGCAAGGATTACAGCATAGTAAGTGTAACCTATATATAAATATTACTATTACTATAATGATTCTTATTAGTATAAATATAATATATAATAAAATAATGGCGCAGTTTGGTTTTTAGTTTCAAAAGTAAGTGTAAACCCAAGTGTAACCCAAGTGTAACCGTCATAGTAAGTGTAACCCCAAGTGAGATTAGAACAAATATTTTACTATCATGATACACTAATACATTGGTTGCCTAACTACAAATATCAGAATGAATAACAAGATAAATAGAAAGAAAACAAGAAGAAAAACTAACGTTTTTTTTACAAGTGAGGTTACACTTACTAAAAACTTGTGAATCGATATTTTATTCATTAGTATAATCTTTCTATTATTTAGGATAAGTGCAAATCTTAGAAACGATGAAAAAAGGCTAGTACCATAGTTTGAGGCTTTAGTACTTTTGGTCACTTTTATGATACTAGCCACTATCTAGACGATGTTAATGAGTTTCGTTAGAATTTGAATTTGGTTGAACAGGATTCACAGGACGTTTTAGGCCGAAGAGAGCAAAATTTGTCAAAAGGTATTTTTGAAGAGCCGCAAAGGCTTCTGATTGCAGAGCAATAGAAGTCGAGGCGATCAACATGGCATCTCCATATACGTTTCCAGTCAATTTTCCTTGTAAAAAGAGACCAAGAGCAGTTGCTAAAATGACAGTAGCACCAGCAATGCTAGTGTTTACTGTTGCGCTGAAATTGAGATGCTGCAAAGAATAACTGACGACCATGGCGATTAGTGGCAAGAGTAACTTGACGAGAGCTCCAGTATCCATAAATGATTTCTCCTTTGGCATGATATCTTTGTAGAAAATTTAATGACAAATTTTTATTTGCGAATCTTATTTCGTTACTCATAGACTAGATGCAATTTGATCTAAAGACGTTTTTAATGTGGTAGCATTGTTTGCAATCAAATCTGCTTCAGTTGCTGCAGACTTGATTGTCGAAACGATGGTTGACACATTAGAAAATGCTGCTAATTGTTTTTCTAATGTTACAATTTGATTTTGTAAACTTGTAATCTGACTTTGTAAATCACTCCTTTCTTTATAAAGTGCAATGTATTCCTGCCCTATCCACATCTCATAGACGTTTGTTTTTGGCGTCCATCCCAGTACCGTTTTACGAAAAGGCTGAACTGTTCCTGATCCTAGAGAAGGATTTCCCAGTTCAACAGGATTGAGTCCCACTGCACTTGAAAGTGGATAATTATTAGGATCCCAATTGTTATTAAGAATCCATTGACAAAACCCATCAGTAACTGTAAGATTATTTGGAGCAGTGAGTTTTTTATTTACAGAATCGTACGTCCAACCTTTTGGAATAACCAATTGTGCCTCCTCATACGCTGTTACAATTTGTCTCACAAGCGGTGAATATATAGAAGAAATCGCCGATTGATATTCCCACATTGCAAGAACAGTGCTACTTGCCGATGTAACGATGTTAGAAATGTTATTCGCACCAAAATCTGTTCCAAGATTGATCACAGGGTACGAGACGACATGATATTTAGGAAATTGATTAATGTATAGACTATAAAGCGAATCAGAATATGTTTGTGCTAACCAGAAATTTGTACAAGGTGCTAATGCAGGAATTACTTTTTGCCAGTTTTGATAATCAGGATCAGCCCATGTAACGACACCGAACAAACCTGAGATTGGTTTTAGTGATGATGTTATCTGATTTGCCCATGCGATCTGACCATTGAACTCTACTTCAAGATCAGCGATCACGATGTGATACTTCATCATAAGCGTAATCAGAATGTTTATTTCTGATGTCAGACTGCCAAATTTGTTGCCATAATTGTACATATACGGTACTGCATTTATACCTTGATCTTTTATTGCTGATATCACAGCAGAATAACTTCCAATACCGCTATACCAGATGTTCACTCCGTCTGCAACTTTGACAAGAAGAGAAGTGACACCAAGATTTTTTGCATTGATCGCAGCCTGCTTAAATTGTGCTATCGACCAATTTTCAGTTTCTACACCTAAAAACAGCGGTAAATTTCCAAGGTATGACAACTCTTCTTGTGCCATGTTTTACTCCATGTTACTGAACTTTTCGAATTGTCCAGAAATCGCTTGCCAAATCAGAGCTCAGGATATATGCATATGGCAACGTAAAGTAACCCTGAATTCCCCATGATGTTCCCCAAGAATTTCTGCAGATGAATCTCTGAGAAGCATCATCATATCCAACTGCAACAACGCAGTGACCGCCAAGAATCGACTCATCAGTACCTGGCATAGGAGCATTGCCAGTTTGAGCTACTTCTTCGCTCTCAAAGCTCTCATAGACAGTAAAACCAAACACGACAGGGTATCCAGATGCCAAGCATGATTTCAACTGAGCAGCACTCTGCGTTACTTTTGCATAACTGATTGCTTTATGATTAACAGCATCAGTATAACATTTTGCAGAAGGTTTCATTGTAAATTTGTTAATATCATATGGCCATTCAACTTCATCACATGCACCTTGACGCGCGACAGATTTAATTCCATCACGTACCTCGGCTCCAGAATCGTAATCAACACTTCCTTCCATATCCCTTTCATTGTAGTAGATGAATAATCGAGAAGGGACAAATGGTTTTTCTCCCTGAAGCATCTGATCAAATTCGAGTGCACCAGCAATGCCATTTGCTGTGCAAGAACCAAGTGCGCCCTGATCATAAACAGGCGGACATTTTGATCGCAAGTCGACACTTTTAGGCAAATTTTTTGTGATATGTAAAGGTGCAGAATATAAGAGGTCTCTGTGATCTGGCTTACTAGGACGCCATCCATATTTATACTTTGCCATAGTTTTTGAAAATCCCTTCATAATTGATACTATTCATAATCGTGAATATATAAAAGAAGTATGTGTATACCTGAGCATCACCTCCTTTACTTGAGTAATAGTCCACTTGCGACCAATTTTGCCCAACTGCTCAATTTTGGCAGTTCACTTGCTGTTACTTTATACCACCACACTTGTGTATCATTAAGACCCTTTTTGAGAGTGATTTCTATCTGGGTAATCTCAAACTGACCATCCCAGATGCCGTGTTCAGGTAAAAATATTGTTAAATTCTGACCAAGTGCTAATCCATTTCTTGTTGTATCGAATATAAGTGTTCTTCCTGCAATTGCATATCGTTCAAGTAATTGATTTGCCAACGTCACAGCAGCCTCTCTTGTCATATTTTCACCGCTATGATCTTCTACAGCTTCAACGATACCTGTTCCACCTTCAATTGCAGCCCTTGAATTCTGTTCTACCTCATTATCGACAATAACAGTGACTTCAAAATAGCCGCTGTAGAAGATTTCGAGCTGATCACCATCTTCAAGAGCTTGTAAACTGCTATCTTGAACTATGACCGGATCATTTAATGCATAGTAAAAATCGAAACCGGTCATACCTTTGAGCCCAACACTAGTGTTTTCTGTTCCATTTAGAATAATGATTGGAGTACCGGCAAGAGGATATCCAAGTGTAAATGTTCGTGTGTTACCATCTCCTTTTTGTGTTTCAAAAAATGCTCCCGTTTCAAGTGCACCTAAAATGATCTGCCGATTTCTGTAAAGATCATTTTCGACATCTAACTCAAAATTGCTTGTAATCTCAAGATCAACAGAAGGGACTAACCCATCAGGCGCACTTTGAAGTATCCACGGTGATACAACGCTATCAGAAGCTCTAAAGATTGTTTCCTTTGTTTCACTATTAAAATACCATGAATAGTTTGATTGTTTTGCAAGATCGTCAAAATTTGCACTGACAAATGTTGCATTATATGTGACAGCAGGAATAGAGACACCAATACCAATACTCGGAGAGAGTGCATTGACAGTAATATCTTCAACTTGCGGTGTCTCAGTAGGATCAGTTGTCGCAAGACGTAATCGTGTATACACAAATTGGCTCGTGACAATATCACCAGATGGTGTTCCTGCAACATTATCACCTAATGGCGTCATTCTTAATTGATAGAATCGACTTCCAGTATCTCCACCATTTGTATAAAGTCCCATATATCCAGATGAAAGAGGAGCAGAATCAACACATGAGAATAGTTGATTATCATCAACAAAAACAGTGATAGTATCATCAGCCATTATTACTCTGAATCTTCTGAATGTTCCTCTTGTGAATTTTACTGTGTAACTGCTTCCTGTCGATGTTCCGACATCATATGCGATTACTTCACTACCTAGTGAAGTTTTAGTGTTTCCAGAAACTTTATAAACAGTCGCTGTATTTTTTGTGCCATTACTTGTTAATGTATCACTAACGAGCAGATAGTAAAAATTAGAATTGTCGATATATCTCCATATAATTCCGCCCGAATCAGCGCGGTCTAAATCAGAGGACATATCGATATCATCATGAAAGATTTCTTGATAAACATACACTGCATCTGATCCACCTGTTGCTATTAGTCGACTATAGTTTGTATCATAGCTCCATACCGCATCACTTCCACCAGTTTTAAATGTTTGAATATAATTATCACTTGTGATTGTATCAAAGCCATCGAACGTTGGATTCGGTTGAGAGAATATTCCAGGAATGCTTTCACCGCTATTATTTGTAACGTCAGTCCAGTTGACACCATCAAGTGAAATATCTACACCTAATGTTGTATTCGAAGGAACAAGTGCATTATATGAGATACTCGTTGCACCAACTCTTGGCGTTACAGTAGAGAGATTCATACTTGGATCAGGATACTTTGTAACACGGAAGCTATCGAAGCTGGCTGTTCCTGTGCCATTTGCAGAGAGAGCAAATCCACCACTGAGTATTTCTATACTCAAAGATGCGGTAACTGGAATCGCTCTACTGATCGTCGATAAGAGCGCTGCATTAGCCCCGATAAAATGTTCAGAATGGAATGTTAGTGATGCATTTGCCGGAATCACTTTACTAAGTTTTGATAAGAGCGCTCCAGTCGTGGGAACATTTCGCAGATTCGTGCTAGAAAGTGCAACATTTGCTGGAATTGATTGGTTTCTTGTTAACAATAATGCCGCTATTGATGAAATTGAACGATTGATTTGTGTTCTTAAGAGTGCAGCTACTGACTGTATATCTCTTTCTCGAGTTCCTAATAATGCTGCTGTTGCAGGAACACTTCTATCGACAGGTTGACTGAAAATAGCAGTCGTGCTAATTGATCTGTTGAATGTATTTCCGATCGACGCTTTAGCGGTAATATTCCTAGCAGTTGTTGCCAATAATGCTGCTGACAAAGCAATCGATTTATTATTCGTTGACTGAAGAGCTGCTGCTCCTGAAATTGCTCTTGTATTTGTCGATAGAAGTGCAGAGCTAGCAGTAATCGAGCGAGAATTTGTGATAGCAACAATTGGCATGAATGTGACGACACATCCTGCCCAAAATTGTGCGCTTGATATTGTGTACTGACACGATGCTGTTCCTATACTTGTTGTTACTCTCGACAACATTGTCATCGTGTTATTTGCTGCAAGTGTAGACTCTAGATCACTCGTCCAACCAGTCGTAACAGCGTTTTCAGTTTGAGCACTGTTTTTATATGCTAATGAGGCAATCCATAACTCATTAGCTTGCACAGTCGTCGCTGTTGTACCAGAAGTAATTGTTGTTGATGTTATTGGCGTCGCAGCAGTATCACCAATCGCTGATTGATCAACAGGATTTGTTGGCCAACCGTGTGTTGCATTCCATTCTTCAATACAGGCATAAGCACTATGGGAAGCATTTAGCGTCCATGTCCAAGATGTTTGACCTGCTTGGCCCGCACCAACAACAAGATACCAAATACTAGTTTGTATCGTTGCACTTGCACCAGCAGGTTGATTAACTCTTACTTGTGTCCATCCTGTTGGACCAGTAACAGTTGTATTATTGCTTCCTACAGCGATTGACGCAACGACAAGATTATTTTGCGAAATGCCACTAGGAAGTGTTATTGTCTGACTTGTTACTGTTGTTGTTGAATTAGTTTCATTGCTTTGAATTTTTATGATTGCAAATGGTGGAGGACCACCGCCACCGCCGCTGAAAGTACTCGTTGTAATTTGAACATCATTAATGACACCAGCAGTACTAGAACTCGCAGTATAAATAACAGGATTGTCATTAGTAATATTAGAGTTGCTGTCAAACCAAAATAAATCGACGTAGATACCATCATTGGCTCCGAGAGTGACACTACTCATCGCAGTTGGAGCATAAGAATATGTTGTTTTTGCTGTCGTTGTCGTTGTAGCGGTAATAGATCCTATTGCGGTGTACACGCCGCCAGAATATTTAAAGAAACGAACGACTGTGTTAATGCCTTTAATTGCAGATGATAATGTGATCGAGGCAGACCAGTTTCCTGTTGCATATGTACCTGCGCCAGGCCAAAAAATCCACCCCTTTCCAGTCGGAGCAGGAAGTGAAGCAAATGGTGTTCCTGTTCCACCTCTTGGAAGAATTTCTCCATATTGACTGGAAGTCGATGAAAATGTTGTTGTTGCAGACGTCTCAGTACCGCCTGTCGTTATGGTCATTTGACAGGCGGTAACTAATAACGAATCTAAAACTGATGTCCCATATAATGTAGGCACTCTTTTAAAGCCTTCGTTTAGAGAAAGTTATTATAAAATGCCAAGAACAGCAGTACAATCAAAGAGCATATCATCAGCAACTGCCGGCATCGTTCCAGATGCAAAAGAGTAGGCACGATTTAAGTCTGCAATAAATGCAAGAATTATATTTTGATTATCAGTAGAAATTCCTACAGCATTCATAGCATCTACAGTTAAATTTTGATTATAACTTTTACAGCGTTGTTCAAGCCATAGAATTGTATTTCGCCATTGTTGTGCATCACTTTGAAGCATTAATTGAATATTTTGGTCGCTCATAGGAATAAAGGTCATGCGGTTTCTTCCTTTCAAACTGTTTGTAAATCGTCACTTAGTATTGTTGATCCATCGCTAAAAACAAAGAGGTACACTGCCGTGTTTTCTTTTTTCCAACCAATACAATGTGCAGTTAGCAGATTTTCTACTTTTTCAGGCGCAAATGCAATTTGCGTTCTCCTGAAAAATATTGGCTCTGCTCCCTCAGGAATATTCACAAAATGCGTCTGGAGGCCTATTTCCATTGGATCAAGTCTAAGATGTTTAACATCTTTAATATCAATATCTGAAAATTTCCTTTTGCCAGCACAATCATATTCGTTGAAAAAATTGCCATTTTTGTAAATTATTGTCCATGAATATGAATTAGTAATATATTCTACTGTCATGTTCTCACCTATGCTTCGTCATAAGATAATATGATGGTCGGAAGAGAAGTTGCACTTCCTGCACCGCCTGTGTATGTATTATCGATACTAAGAACACACACAACCATGCTTCCATTTGGTCCCGTACTTGCAGTTGATACTGTCGTGTTATCGTATTGTGATGCTGTAGTAGTCATGAGTGTATATCCAGAAGGTACAGCTCCATTTGAACCACTCGATGCTGGTCTATTGCCACTAGATGCTTGAGCATATGACGCAACAGCAACAGCTTTCCAGTAAAGTGCAAGGCCTGTTACAGCACTAGCTGACATTTTTACAGTTCTATTTGATATTGACGTGGTTCCTACAACTGTTACTGCAATTACAAGATTTTTAATCCATGAAAAATTAGTTCCCGTGGTATTTGGAATAGCGACCGGCGTCACGGCAGTTTGGCTATCAGCAAGATTGAATGTAATTCCTGTTTCTGCATTTGCCCATGTGACAGCCGCTCCTGTTCCTATTTGCCCCTGGCATGTCGAAGCGCTCATTAGTGTATCCTTTCATTTAATCGATGGCTTTAATTGTCCATAAATTGTTGTTCCATCTTTTTGTAGTTGGATCGATCGTATTTTCAAGATCACCATCACTCCACACATTGCCAAATAGCAATACTGGATTATATCCGACAATTCTGAATCGCATTCTATAAAGTGTATTAACATTTAGTGAAACATTTACAGATGCTAGTGTTAGTGTTGTTCCTGCTAATTTCTTGACGATACTCACAGTAGTTGAATTTACTCGCAACTGATAGAAATTGTTAGTATCAACATATCTCAATGATATTCCTGCAAGAATCGTGCTAGTAGAGAGTGAGAATCGAACTGTTCCATCTTCATTTGTATCAGCAAGTGTACCAAGTTGCATTGAAACGTCGCCAGCAGTATTTGAGATAAGCGCTTTATTACTGGTAATACTTGTTGTTCCTGTGCCAGATTTGACATATATTTGTGAATCAAATGCAGTTCCCCATCCATTTGCGACATTTCCTCTTATCATTGTGTCAATACAAAGAGGTGCTGTTGATCTTATTCCAGATGAACCTGGATATGCTCCACACACTCTTACGTATAAACCATCGATAATAGGACTATTTAAAAAGCTTGTTGCTGAAAGAATTACTTGTAAAATAAGTGTTTTGCCTACAGTACTTGTTCCTGGAGTTAATCCAGGAATAAATGCTCCAGGTGTAATACCACCATTTGTGCATTGCTGCCATGTTAATCCGTTGTTTAATGATGCCATGACAATTGCTGTTGCTTGAATAGCACCTTGAGAATTTACTTCTGACCAAGAAATTTGTGTATTTCCGCACGTGCCAATGCTGTTCAAATTGATTGGTGGTGATGTCCAAATTCCAGCAAATGTATTCGTTACACTGAAATTTGATATTCTATTTGTTGTTGCATCTGCTGTTTGAATATATGTTCTGACACCAATATTTCCTGGCTGAGTATATGTATTGTCAAGTACATCAATAATTGGTGTAGTACCATTATTCCAGTAGATAGTATGACGATTATCACCAACAACTAATTTTACATGATATGATGTGTTATTCGATACAGTGAGATTCACTTTTGCGATCACAGTAATTGTCGCAGCAGCAGGACTACCGTCACCACTATCTGGAGGACTATTTTGTCCATAACAAAGTGAAACAGAAGTTCCTCCAGCAGTACCACCTGGATTTTGCATAATTCTCACATAGTATGCAAAACTATTATTTGGTGCTCCCCAATACGTTTGCCGATACACAAAGCCAATTTCGTTTTGTATCGGGCTAGAACCACCATTAAGTGTGAAATCACCCTGTGCCGTGAAATTCTGCGCAGCTGAAATGAAATTGAATCGAGTTGAAGACCATGACGTCGCATCACTGTCACCATCTGAGTGTATGACAAGTGCTCCACCTGATACTGATGGCACAGGATCATTAACATCTGCATCATCAGTATGCCCAGGAACAAACGTGATATTTGAAAGATTTGACCAAGAATATACTGTCGTTCCTAGTGCTAAATCACCTTCACTATTAGGTGCGACACCAAGAAGTGTTCCTGAGTTCCATGCAGTCGTTGAACCAAATAAAGACACTAAATCTGTTGTTGTTGCATGAGCCGCAGAAGTAATGGAGATATTTACTTGTAGTAATGCAGGAATTGCAGACGGATCCTGTCCGCCTGAAAATGTTTCTAAAATATAGAGTAATCCACCACTGACATTTGCACCAGCAGGCAATCCAGGAAGTGCCTGGTTATTCACACAAGGAAGCCAGGTTGTCCCATCATAACTTGCAAATATTGCCATAGTTGAAGCAACAGTCGCGACGCCAGGTGAATCTGGGACAACACTTGGGCCAATTGTTGGTAAAGCTGCTGTCCACGTAATTAATGAGTCCTTTACTAATTTTACAGAATCTATGTTATATGCAGGTGAGATGCGAAAACTGCTTGAAGGATCATAGACAGAAACTGCTGTTACGATCGTTGCTGCTGTCACATATGCACCCACTGATGATAATACAGGCGGATTTACTTCAGGTGCTGTTTGTGTTGTTCCAAAGAATGGAGTTGTCGATTTACTTCCTAAAAAGCAGTTTTTAATGTAAATATCAAAAACGCCGGCGACGTTTGCGGCATTGAACATTGAAACGCCAACAATTGTCTTTCCTGCAAGAATAGAAAGATCTATTTGACGAGTATACC
Source organism: Cyclobacteriaceae bacterium (assembly GCA_035493595.1). Classification (GTDB taxonomy): domain Bacteria; phylum Bacteroidota; class Bacteroidia; order Cytophagales; family Cyclobacteriaceae; genus DATCRE01. The sequence continues at coordinate 36,118 of DATJHZ010000157.1, forward strand.
AACAGTCCTTTGCATAATCTTGAAGATCTTGGATAGGAGAAGCTGAAACACGATTTTGATCCCATAACCCAACGTCTGTATTTGTTCCTATTGAGCCGAGATATTCAGTCATAAATGTTCCATCACTGAGAAGAAGATCAATACCACCTTCTTGTGATGGTGACGTTGATGAAATCCAAAGATCATAGTTTAACGTATCATGAGAAGCAATAACAAAACTCCCTGTCCATATGATTGCATCTACACGATTATCAGCTACTGCTGCATCTACTGTTACAACGTCATAATGTTTATTATCGACTTTTACTTTACTTTTTGTCTTTGGTTGATATACTTTAGAAACTCTCGCACTCACGGAACCTGAAACTGGAAGAATAAGAGTATCAGAATAAGTACCAGAAACATTAACTGTTGTGAAACTACCGCTAAATGATGCAGATTCTCCAGGTGCACCACCAGAAATATATACATATCCACTTGGAGTAAAGTATCCACTTGAATTAACAGTGCCTGACGTTCCTCCTATTGCTGAACCACTCATACTTCCCGCGGCTGTTTGTTGTGCTTGTACAAATTCAGTTCCGTATGCAAATGAGAGTGTCGACTGCATTTTTAATGCATTAACTGTCGTTGGTAGAAGAGAACTTCCAACAATATGTGTTTTTGTGAGCGTTCCAGAAGAAAAATCTCCTGCAGTATCTTCAACAATAGTTATGTCAGAACCGGCTGGCGATAACTCGAGATTACCATCAGTGATGCTTAATTTTCCTACTACTCCATTTAATTCTCCGTTATTAAAATCATTTTGTGTGTTATCTGATTGTTGAGCATAATTTTTTGCAATTCCTTCTGCATCAAGAACATTTTGGAGTTGATCGACAACAAGTTTTCCTGCTAATTGCGGTGTATCATAAAGTTTGGTATATGTTCTTTTATCAGCAAGATACCTTAGATCAATGCAATCGATTGTATGTAGAATTGCTCTCGATGGATATTGAGGAACTTCTTTATCATCATTAAGAAACCCATTAAAGACAATTCCTAGGTTAGGATCAGTAACAATAACACGCTCACCTTTTACAAAATGAGCTGTACCTGAGTAATCAATAACGTCACAACGAAGTCTTTGCCGCTCATCGACAGTATTCGTTTGATCATACTGATCCTCGATCATTGTATATTCATTACCACCAATTGTTAGAATTGCGCTCATATGATATTTTCCTTATCTATTCCTTATCGATCCCTGGACTCGCAATTCTTTCGCTTGATAATTTGCTGCTACTTTTCCGACTTGTTTTCCATCAATATTCATTGTTATGATCATTGGTTGTGTGTTTGTAAGACTACTCGAGCTATTTGGTAGCGAAAGCGTCGTATTCGTTGATAGTTTTCCATTAAGAAACGCGTTAGCTATTGCACTATTTCCATTTGTGAATACATCATTGACTGAATTTGCTGCTACTTGTGCAGTTTTAGTAAGTTGCGGGATACCGTTTTGTATTCCTGTTGTGAAATTCTCTACGAGATGTTGTCCCCATTTATCATCACCATGTAATGGTCCCTTTTTCGGTGTACTGTGCATAAGAAAATCTGCCGCGCTCTGAGCTAAACCTGAGACAGTCATTAACAAATCAGCAGCTCCTTTTTTGACGCCATCTACTAATTTGCTAAAATTATTTTGAAAATCAGTAAGAGCATTACCTGTATGACTGAGAGAAAGATCAACGCCTTTTGTCATATCATCTGTTGATTTTTGAACTGTTTTGTTCGAATCTTGAATGTTATTTGACATTGTGGCAGTTGCTTTTGATAAATCTTGTTGTGTTTTATCTACACTTTTAGATAGATCTTGCAACATCGATTGAGCTTTCTGAACAGCTTGATTCACACTATCAGTTATTGCAGCAGCAGCAACAGTGACTTGTTGAGAAACTTGTGTAATCATTGGACCAATCGGTGTTACTGTTGCTTGAACTTGACTTTGCAACATTGCTAGCTGTTGCGTAATTTGTTGAGTAGTTTGTGTAACTTGTGTACCGAGCTGAGAAATGTCCGTATTAATTTGTGCTGATGCAGTCTTTATTTGACCAGATAATGTACTAAGTGTGTTATTAATCGTCGATGACTGAGATTGCAATTGTGTTGCCATCGTTCTGATTGATGTACTTATCTGTGTTGTTTGCTGTTGAACTTGCTGATTTAACTGCTGTATTTGTTGCGTTACTGTTGTGGCAAGCACGGTAACTGCATTTTTCATTGCAGGTTCACCTTGATTGATACCTTGAACAAACATATCAACCATATTAGGCATCCACTGATTTGACGTTGATAGAGGGCCCGTCTCAGCAGGCGAATGGATGCCTAAAATACTCTTCACAGTGTTTGCGACATTTGTTGCCGCTGTTTTGACATCATTAATTCCATTTGTGATCCCGTCAGTGAACATTTTCATTAAATTTGTTGTCCATTGGCTGAAATTCTTGGAAAGTCCAGTGAACCATGTTCCAAACCATGTTGATACATTACCCATAATTTTCTGGATGCCAGTAAGAAGACCATTCCAAATTTTTTGGCCATCAGTGATAATGTTTTGAAACCATGTTGTGACATTTTTATAAATTGTTTGAACACTTGCTAGCAGATCTGTTCCTAATTTTGTAAAGAAATCAACAATTGCTTTTGTTAGATCGGGAATAATTGAGTGGCCAACAAGGTCGTCATATAATCCTTGAAAAAGAGCTATGACACCATCAATCATTGCTGAAACAATGGCTTTGAGTGTTTCCCATGCTCCACTGAAGTATGTAACAATTCCATCCCAGATACCCTTAAACATATCTTGGATATCTATCCAGGCTTGAGACCAGTTTCCACTCATGAGATCTAAGCCTACTTTTATAAGACCTGCGACAATTGCCCAGGCAATTTTGACAATTCCGACGACTTCATCCCAGACGCCCTGCAAAATTGGTGCAATATGTGGCCATATTTCTTGCCATACTTTTGCAAAATCATTAATATTGCTAATCCACTGCATAATAATTGGTACAACACGCTGAACAATCGCAGTTACAAATTCGCCAATTGCTTTTATCGCATCATTTAGATACGGCGTTAAGAATTTAATTGCACTGCCTAATCCATTTGCGATGTACCCTGCTAGTTGAATGACAAGCGGTACTACTTTCTCAAATACAGGGAGAAGTGCAGTAAACGCTGCTTGGAATGTATTTTTAACAACTCCACCAATAGTTACTAAGACAGGCATTAGCCCACCGATTGCCTGAATCAAATTTTTGAAGCCTGGCTCAGCTTGTTTTAGCGCAGGAACAACACTTGTTTGGAACCATCTTCCTAACTCTTGTGCATGAGTTGAAAGTGCCTGGAATATGTTTACTGCAGGACTGACATTCATCATCATTGGAATTATTTGACTTAATGCCGGCTTAACGTTAGAAAGAAATGATTTTCCGATGTCTTGCGCTACTTTTGCAATTTGCGATATTTGATCTATCACAGGCTTTATATTAGTGCCAATTTGACTTCCAAGTTGTTGTGCTGACTTTATGATCGAAGTAAAATCTATGTTTTTCAAGTATTGCGTGAATTTATTTACGGTGTTGCTCACGTTAAATAACACAGAGCTTAGTTTATTCAAACCGTTAGATATAAATGATGTAACTGATGATCCTGTTACGTGTATTGAACCTACAATTCTATTGAAAATATCAATTCCAATGCCACCTATGACACTGAATAGAGCACTAAAATTATTTTTTAAATCAGCAATGTTTACAGCAACAACTGAAATTGGTCCCTTCAGATTAGAAAGAACATCAGCAATAGCTTTTATGCCAGAATCAATTAATATAGATATACTATTTCTTAGAGTAGTTAAGGCAGGTGAGAGTGATGCTGCACTCGATTTTACTTCATTAAATGGAGCTGTCATTTTGTGAACAGCATTTGTTAATTGATTCCATTGATATGTTATTGCACTTAGATCAAATAGCGAGAAGTATCTCACAACGGATGAAATAGCAGTACTAACAGTTTTAAACGCGTTACTTATTATAGATATTGCACCATTGAGAGCATTTGATTGTGTAATCCATTTTGTGAAAGCAGTAATAACTGGTGTAATTGCGCCTACAACTGAACCTACCATAGGTAACAATTTTTGTCCAAGACTAATCATGAAAGCGCTCAGAGCTTCTTTTGCTTGATCAATCTTGAAATTGAAGTTATCTTGGACGAGATTCCAGTCTTGAATATCACTTCCACCTTTTTTCATTGCTGCCGAAATGTTTGTGATATTCTTTTCATATGTTGCCATATTTTTGCCGCCCAGCATAAGAGCGACATTATAACCAGTAGCACCTCCCATGATATCTTTGAATGCTGTTACCGCTTCCACAGAACCAGCAGGGAATTTTTTGCCAACGTGATCTTCAATGAGTTGAATTGCCGCTGCAAGACCTTTATTAGACAGTGTATCTTTCAGATCTTGAGCTTTCAAATCAACTGAATTCATTGCGTCCATTGCAACATTGCTAGGTGCAGAGAGAGATCTCATTGCATTTGCTAAATTTTGTGATGCTCTTTGTGCATTCATACCAGAGTTCGTCATTGTAGAAAGAGCGCCGGCAACTTGTGCAAATGGAATATTAAGAGAAGAAGCAAGAGGAAGAACACTACCCATCGCCGATGATAATGCTTCAAGATTTGTTTTACCTGAAGATACGGCGGTGATCAGACCATTCATTGCATTTGATGCTTGATTAGAACTCATTCCGTAGTCATGCATCACTGTTGTCAACGCATCTGAAACAGTTCCAAGACTTGCTTGTTCTGCTTTCGCTCCTTCAGCAGCAGCTTTTAAGACATTGAGTCCATCTGCCCCATGGAAGCCAGCACTTTCAATAAGATACATACCATCACTCAACTCTTTTGTTGAAGTGGCAGTATCAACAGATAATTGCAGAATACCATCGCCAACTGCTTTGATGTTTGATTCTGTCTCACCTGCTGTTGTGACAAGACGCGTCATTCCAACTTGAAAATCGCCAGCAGCTTTTGTTGCAGCAACTCCAATTCCTACTAGGGCAGCACCAGCTGCGAGCCCTGCAGTGACGATACCGCCAAGATGGCCGCCAGCGAATTTTGATAATATACTGCTTGCATTATCTTGTGCATCGATTAGAATATGTAGTGCAGCATCACCCGCAGCCATAATTTATCTTTCATACTGAAGACGTTGTTTTTCGTACATATCTTCTTGTTTTTTATAAATTTTGTCTTGAGCAGATTTTTTTGCTATAAGAACAAGACGCTGTTCAATTACTTCGTTTGCCGGTGCTTGATTATATCCCCAATATCCTCCAAAAATTGGATAAAGTTCAGATTTTATAATAGATTCAGGAGCTGATTCTCCTTCGGCGAGCTCTCCAAGAAAGGCTCTTTCACAGAGTCGAAAAAATCTTCTTGCTCATCTTCTGTTAATGTTGACGCCAATTCATCACACTTTTCTAGTAATGGTGTTGTGTAATTATGTGGCAAACGTTTAATAGAGGCAGGTGTGACAGGAATTTTTTGTCCATTTCTTGTAAATGTCCAATCAATAATCATACGTTCAAGTAATTTTGTTCGAGCACTTCCTGCTTGATAGGAAATTTTTCCGTCTTTATTTGATGTAACAGCGGCGTTACTTACTGATTCCATATCACCTGCTGTGTATGTACCGCGAATAATTGCTTGTTCATGAGCATCCCAACCCCACTTGCTTCGAAATTGATCTGCAACAATAGGATCAGAAGGATCAGGTATGTAAATGTTATTAGAATCATCAAATGCAGCCATTAAAATTCTCCTTTTTATGATGCGTATGTCGGTGGCATTCTTGTGATAACAACAAGTTTATAAGAACCACCAATTCCTTGATCGTATTCACATCTCCACATTGCTTTTGCTGTGACAGTTCCTTTTGATGGATCAGATGTTGGTTCAAAATCACCATCAGAACGGACTGGAAGTACCCATGTCCAACTCTCATAGAAAGCATTGCCAGCAGCCGTTCCGAGGTATTGCCCTAAGAATTGAAAGCTTAAGTATTGTTTTAAATTCTGTCTGAACTGCTCCCACTGATACATATCATTGAAGAGTAATGTGCAGTCTGCAGTCGCTTCTCTTTTTCCTGCATATACTCTATTGAAATTTTGTGAATTTGTGAATGTATATGAATCTTCATCTGGAACTTTTAATGAAACTTTTAGTTCCTGCATATCACCATATTGTGTTGTCAATGGTGATCCTGTAATTGGATCCATGTACACTGCAGTTTGCCATCCAACCATAGGAAGATCAGACAAATTTGTTCCTAGTGATGAAATTCTGTTAATACCAGAAAGAGGAGATGTTGTTCGATCACCAATTGGAAGTTTGTCTTGCGCTTTTCCTTTAATTGTGATCGTGGCTTCTGTTGCAACTTTGATATCAAAGTCGCCTTCAGTTGCAAACGAGAATGGATGTGTCCATGAACCTGTGCCATCAAACCACTCGATTGCAGCGCTGTATTTATTGCCACTAGAAAGAAATGATAGCTGCCACCCATAAACGCCGGTAATTGCCATTGTTCCAACAACACCAGTATTCGAAACAGAAGCTACACTACTATAGACATTACTTGAATAGTATGTTCCATTTGCTGAAACGATTATTGTTTCGTTTACAGCTTGACCATATGATGTGCCATTAATAGTTATCGATCCTGGCGTTGTAAATGCTGTGATTGCAATGATTAACTTCATTCCTGGCGCAGTTGGCTGTGTTGTGAGTGTTTGTGTTTCGCTCAATGCTGTTGCTGCGAATAATGATACTGGAGATGCTGGAACAGTCGTAACACTCGTAGGCGCGCCCATCATCATGTACGGCCACCAGAGAGAAAGATCACCATACACATCTTGTTTGACTTCATCAATTGATGTTTCATTTGTCAACTGAAGAATTTTCTTATCACGTTCGATTAAGCTGTTATGCTCATTTGGTGAGTATGTTTTTGGCGTTCTTTTTGACTTCATAGTCGAAGGCAACTGAAATTTACCAGATTGAATGCCATAAACAGTAATGAGCGCATTAGTAAGGCCTGTTGTTGTGATGTTTGTCACTACAGTATACGCACTCGTCGAAACGTATTCAAACGATGCCATTTGTGCAGATTGAACCTGTTGAACTGTCTGAGAAGCAACATTTACTGTTTCAGTATTATTCGGATTACCAGTTCCGTTGATTGTCAACGTTCCTGAAGTTCCCCAGTTAATAATTTTGATATGCAGACGTGTCCCAGCAAGACTGGCTGGGACAGTAATACCAGTCATTGTTGGACTAACAGCAGTCGTAGCAAGTAACAGTTGCTCGCCATTTGTTGCTTCAAGAGCAATATTAATTACTCCTTTTGCAGCTGTGGCTGTAATTGGCATTGTGATTATTTCTCCTTCTTGGGTACCAGCAGCACTTTCACTTCCTGCGAATTAAGCTCTGGCTGCACTATTGAATCATCTAAAAGAGACGTTTTTATTATTTTTGAACGGTCTTGATCGACAATAACTCGCTGACCTGCATGAAATTGACCAGGTATACCAGGAATGCATCCAGATTCGAAAAATGTATATACTGTCTTATTCATAGTTTTCTCCAATTACGAGATCACACCAGGAGGAACAGGTACATTCCATTCTTGTCTTGTGAGTATCTGAACACGATAACCACGTAGCCATTGCTGGTTCCTGATTACGTCGATATATGCTCCAGTTCCTGGTTTGATTTGCGAATGATATACAGTGCCGGCGTTTCCCAACGTTGCATGCGCTTGAAAAGGAACAACAATTGCATCTCTAATGGCATAAATTTGTTGTGCGTACTCGACTTTATCTTTACTGACAAGTGCCATGAGAAGAAACGATTGCTGATCCGTGATCTTACCTCCAAAAGCAAGGTGCTGACTATCGTCTGATGTACCATAAATTTCTAAGCAAGCACTTCCTTTTGAGACGTAATTTGTTACATCTTTGATTTCTTCGACTTGAACCAATGAGAATTGCTGATTATTGCCCCAAATGATATTTTGCATATAACCTTGAATTGCCGACATAATTGCCGGTGTATTTGGTGTATTACTCATATACGTATTCCCATTAGTGCAAATGCATCAGTTACAGCATTCATCATTTCTTGCATTGCTAAATCAGAATTTTCATCTAAAGCTGGCGTTAAATATGGTTCTGCAGGATTGTTATATGTTCTACCAAGTGAATCAGTTCCGTTAAATCCAAGTTCTAATCTTCGTGCATATGGACTATCAGAGCCAATTTCAATTGATAGCGACGAAGTTCTAATAATTTCTATCGTACTTGCAAGTAATCCTGTTGGATTTTGAAATGCTGACCACGTGTTTGTTACTGCTGCATTTGATATAATTTCAGCAATAGCTTGCAATTTTTCTGAGAGCATAGGGTCAAGAAACGTTTGAAATCTTGCAAGATCTTTCACAAACGAAATCGATGATTGATCAAGTGAAACAGATACAAATTCACCCATGAATTATGTTCCCCTTATTCGTGTACAAACGAATTGCCAATGACCATCCATAATATGCATTTCAGGATCATTTACAATAAGATATCTTCTAGGTTGACCGGTAAGAGCATCTGTTATAAATTGATCAATGATATAGTCTCTATACTGTATAAGTTGTGAGTCATTTGTTGGCAACATGACAGTATACGCATTATATGTAAAGTGTGGATCACTTCCTTGATATGATGCCGCCTCTGAAGAACTGATCTTATCAATCTGAATCAGAACATTTTCTACGATGACATCATCATCTCTTTTAAATTGTGCATATATATCTTCACTCATTAGAATGCCTGCATCATATAATTATCAAGAATCTTTTTTGCTCGTTTTGAAAGTAAACTGTCTCCTGAATTATCACCTCTCACTGCTGCGCTAATATGTCTACCGCCACTTGATAAATCTGGAGCCCCAATAGGATTTTGTCGTTTTGCAAGAACATCACTTGCTAATAAGATTGCCGCTTCTGTAACATCATTTGGTATAGTAGGAAAACCAGCTGTATAGGTAATCACAACTTGAGCTTTTCTGTTTCTGCTAGGGACATTCCAAATAGGATATGGACTTTGCCCTGATCCAGCAACAGGAAGAGCAAGCATATTTGGCATGCTGCAGACTTGACGATCCGAATCGATAATCACTTGAGCAGGGTCAAATGCAATTGAATCACCAGCTGTAACATTTATCGCAACATTTGTAATACTTTGTACAGGCCAATGTCTAGGTCTGAAAAACAAATCATAATTTTCATCAATCGACGCTCTCATCGTTGGCAGCGATAGTTTTTCATTAACGTATGTTGTGTTATACAATGATTGCCTGCAGATCGTTTCTAACAATTGACCCGATGAGAATATTGCATCTGCGAGGCTACCAACAATACCATCACCGCATACCGGTGTTCCAACAAAATGAGAGAATTGTAAATCACTACATTGAACTGTTTGAGAACCAGCTGTTGCAGCGGACGTAATCGTGATTATTTCTGAATTTGGCCCATCGAATATTGCTAGACGCCCATATTCCGCAATATCAGCAGTAAGACCAGGTGCAAGTATATTCAATGTCTGAGCTCCCGAAACAGCACCAGAGCCGCCGATTCGAACTTGATTCGAAATGAGCGTTGTAAACTCTAGTCCAGTAGGAGCTCTTACAAAGTCATAACATGATATATACGTGCTTGCCATATCTGCCTCTATGGTTTATAAGTAATCGTTTGATCGGTTGTTGTATTTAGATCAATTTGACGAAATTGATTTGTATGGACAGGCATGAAATTGCCATAATAACTGTATCCACCTACATAACCAGGATTTGCAAGTGTCTGATATCCAGGAACTGGAATATAGTTATATCCAGAAGCTGTAATTCCATGATTTTGCGGCATATTTGCAGGGTTAACTGGATCTCCAGGATTTCTTACCACTGCATCCATTTCATGATCCATTTGAATTCTCCTAATCAAGAGGAATAGAAAGCTTTTCTGTTGAAACAGGATACGATTTTGAGTAATTACTTTCCATTGAGACAGACATCTTTTTGGGAGTGTTCGAATTTTGACCTGCAATTGCAGTAGAATCAACTGTAGCACCATTCATTGCACTGCTGGGTAAGCCACAGGCATTAGATGGGATGTTTTTCGCATTTAAAGGCGTAGAAAATGGTCGATCAGAGCCACCTTTTGCAACACTTGGATTATCCATATATTTAACCTCTTTGATGCCCAGGTCATATTCCCTGGGGGATGTATATTTATATGACTAAAGTTGTTTTATGTCACCCACTGTCCTCTGGGTGATGATAATTTTAACTTTGAGCGTTATAAGAGACTTAACTTTTGATTTTGAGTAAGCTATCTGCAATTTGAAGACAATAAAAAACGGACTCTACTACATCGTGTGATATAATAGAGTCCGCTTAGTTTGTTAGTTTTGCGGGATTAGTTAGTCAGCTGCTGGCTCGTCATTCTGTTGCTGTTCGAGCTTCTTCTGTCTTCTTTTATCCCAGGATTTTCTTGTGCTTTCTGACAGCTTTTTTCTTGTTTCGTCGGAAGTTCCTTTTTCTTCTTTGGCAAGTCTGGCATTTTCAAGTTGCTGTTCTTGTTTCTCAGTGAGAGGTTTTCCTTTTCTAGAAGCATTAAGTTTTAGAAAGTTGTTTCTTCCAACTTCTCCAAACTTTCTGTTCCTCTCATCTTTAAATTCTTGAGAAACCTTTTGAGCAGTTCTTTTCGCTGCTTCAGACATCCTTTTCTTTGTTTCTGGAGAATATTTCATTCCAAGATTGCTCTCTGCGATGACTCGAAGATTATATGTTGGACGATATTTATCCATCCAATATTGTTCTCGACTTAAGAGTAAGCTTAAATCTTCAACATTTTCGAGTACTTTCATCCTAAATGCTTCTTCACCATATTCATTATAAGCTTGTTGTAGTTTGTAATTTTGGTGATTTCCAGCTTTAAGATACTTGAAATGACGATTCTTTCGATCAAGAAAGTTTTTGGCACTTCCGATATAGAAGTCTCTTGTAACCATGTTGAGAATTGCATAGACGCCGCCAGATGTTGGTAAATCCATTTACCACTAACTCCTTACATTAGACCTCGATTGCGGAGGCCGAAGTGGATCAAGGTCATCCCTTTTCGTGATAATTCATGACGTTATCACTATCGGCCACTTCTATTATATCATATTTAGTTGTTTATGTACACATTGTGGGAAAATTCGTAGACTTTTCCACAAACTATTCGTTACAAATTACAGTTTCTTAAGCAATCAGGCTGTGACTATTCCCGAAAGTATACCTTGGCCTCCCAAATACTGGCAGACCATTGTTTCTGAACTGTACGCGCCATACATCCACTGAGTCGGGTGACTCTGGTCGGGGGGGTATTCTAATGCCCACATTTCCCTATTGGTACTAATGCGAAGAGGGGGCTTGTCAATTTCTGCAACTTGGAAAGGAAGTGTCAAGCTAACAGCAATCATTGTTCCCTGCATCAAGTAAGGCACCATGATAATATCAACAAGACGACCAGTTGTTTGATTGATC
>DATJHZ010000158.1:0-3736 GCA_035493595.1 Cyclobacteriaceae bacterium
AGTTACCAAAAGCCGTCGGCCGAATAAAGTATTATGGATGTTTATTATCATGATACCCGTAGCGGGAATTTATATTTACCTAAGCACCAGGAAGAGAAGTAATAAAAGTCTTTTTTAGTATTTACGCCCTATTCCCATCCACCGCCAACAGATTTATACAAACTGATGATTGCATGAAACTGTTCTTTACGAATTGTAGCAAGGTTTAACTCTGCTTCCAGCACACTGCGCTGCGCTGTTATAACTTCCAGGTAAGAAGCAAAGCTTGTAGCAAACAAATCGTTCGATGCACTAACGGCATTGTTCAATGCTTCTACTTCATCTTTTTTATATTCAGCTACCTCACCAAAATTTTCAATACGGGTAAGGTTATTCACAACTTCCTGATACGCTGTGATTGTTACTTTCTGATAACGATAAAAAGCTTCCATACCAGAGGCATTCGCTACCTGATAGTCAGACCTGATCTTATTTTTATTGAATAGTGGCGCTGTTAATCCTCCAAGAAAAGAATATGCTAATGATCCTGGTTCAATAAGATGCGAGGCATTAAAAGATTGAAGTCCAAAAGCAGATGTAATTGTTAGGGAGGGAAAGAAAGCTGCCCGAGCTGCTCTCACATCTGCTTTGGTTGCAATAAACTCATACTCCGCTTGCTGAACATCAGGCCTGCGTGTTAACATCTTTGCGGGAATTCCAATCTTCAATGCATTAGGAAGATTTTGTTCCATGATAGGTTTCCCTCTTGAGATAACCTGTGGATATCTTCCCTGCAACATATTGATATGATTCTCCACTTCAATAATCTCTTGCCTGATTCTCGCCTGCAGGCTTTTGGTATTAAACAACTGTGCTGCCACTTGTTTCACTCCAAGTTCATTAGCACGGCCAGCAGTCTTTTGTACCTGTATTACTTCTAATGCACGTTCCTGCAATACAATATTTTTATTTATAATCTCTATTTCATTATCCAATGCTAACAATTCATAATAAAGCGACGCTACTTCCGCCACCAGCGATGTTGTTACCCAGAGCTTACCTTTTTCAGAGGCAAGAAATCTTGAAAGAGCCGCACGTTTATAATTTCTCAGCTTACCCCAAACATCAATCTCCCATGAGCTTTGAAGTCCCGCATAATAATCTGGCATATGTTCACGAAGCTTCTGGTCTTCACGAATGTTTTCCGAAAAGTTGGTGTCATAATTTCCGATTGCATCCATCGTGTAGTCGCCAAATCTTTTCTGACCTGCACTTACCACACCGTTAAAGGAAGGAAGAAGTGCACCGCGTCCTAAACGAATTCCGGCCTGCACCATCGTAATTCGTTGCATAGCTATTTTAAGATCCAGATTTTCATGAAGTGTTGTTGTAATTAAATCATTCAAAAAAGGATCATTGAAAAATTCACGTAATGGTATTGCTGCAATACTTTTTGAAGTATCAGCAGCACCGACACCAAATGAATCAGGTAGTGTTTTTGCTACCGGATACTGCGGTGCCGTCATCTTACATCCAGCCAAGAAACCTGTGATACTCAAGCAAAATATATATCGTAACCTCATCATGATTTATTATTAATGTGAAGGTTGAATGATTTCTTCGGTGACGGGCTGCTTATTCAATCGCTCGCCCAACCCCGCGAAGATTACAAAGAGTCCGGGCACTATGATTACACCAAAGATTGTCCCCATAAACATTCCACCTAATGCTGCTGTGCCGATAGAGCGATTACCAATAGCACCTGCACCTGATGCAACACATAGCGGAATCAACCCTGCAATAAATGCAAAAGAAGTCATCAGGATAGGACGCAACCTTGCCGTACCACCTTCAACCGCCGCCTGTAATACTGAACTCCCTTGTTTCATTTTCAGAATAGCAAACTCCACTATGAGAATAGCATTCTTACCCAACAAACCAATGAGCATCACCAGCGCAACCTGAGCATATATATTATTTTGAAGTCCCATTATTTTCAGAAAGAAGAATGCTCCGAAAATTCCAGCGGGTAGAGAAAGTATAACGGGCAAAGGGAGTAACAAACTTTCATATTGCGCTGCCAGCAGCAGGTATACAAAAGCAAGACAAATCAAAAAGATATAAGCTGCCTGATTGCCTGACAATATTTCTTCACGCGTCATTCCTGACCATTCGTAGGTAAATCCTTTTGGTAATATTTGAGAAGCAACTTCTTGTACGGCTTTAATAGCATCACCACTGCTATAGCCAGGAGCAGCATCGCCATTAATCATGGCTGCTGTAAACATATTATATCGTGTTAGTTGTTCAGGACCATAAACACGTTCAAGTTTAACGAAGGTCGAGTACGGCACCATCTCGCCTTTATCGTTTTTCACATGAAGCTTTAACAGATCTTCCGGATGTGCACGATATTCTGCATCAGCTTGCACCATCACTTTGTACATCTGACCAAATCGAATAAAGTTTGTAGCGTACAAACTGCCAATCAATGTTTGTAAATTACTCATGGCTTTATCAATCGTAATTCCTTTTTGTGCAGCCATCTCCTGATCAACATGAATCATGTATTGCGGAAAGCTGGCATCAAAGCTGGTGAAGGCGTTATTTATTTCAGGTCGTTTGTTGATTGCTTCAATAAATTTGTTGGCTACTGATGCTGTGTTTTTCAGATCGCCAGTACCCGTACGATCAAGCATACGCAATTCAAATCCACTTGAGTTTCCGAAGCCGGGGACAGTGGGCGGTGGAAAAAATTGAATGGTGGCATCTTTAATTGAAGACGTACCTTTCTCCAATTGATTGATAACTTCCCAAACAGATTCTTTTCTTTCATCCCAGGTTTTCAGGTTGATCATACCCATACCGTACGATGATCCCGCTCCATCTGTCATGAGGCTGAACCCGGCCAATGTTGATACAGATTCTACTGCAGAAACTTTAACAGCAACTTTTTGTATTTCGTCCATTACCTGCTCTGTGCGTTCAACGGTTGCACCAGAAGGAGTTGTAATGTTTACATAGATCATACTCTGATCTTCTGTTGGAATAAATCCCGCTGGCAGTAACGCGGTAATGCCCCATGTACTCAGACAAAAAATCAACAGCATTCCTATCGTGATCAGTTTACGGCCTGCTAGTTTACCGGCAAGGATCTGATAACGTGACGACAGTGCGTCATACTTTACATTAAAACTATTAAAGAAACGGTTAAGCCAATTGTTCTTAACAGGAGCATGGTGGGTATTCTTTAATAAGATGGCACACAACGCCGGTGTAAGTGTAAGGGCGTTAATTCCTGAGATAACAATAGCAATGGCGAGTGTAAGAGAAAATTGCCTGTAAAAAATCCCAACAGGTCCCGACATAAATGCAACTGGCACAAACACAGCAGACATAACCAGCGTGATCGCAATAATGGCACCTCCTATTTCCTTCATTGCTTCTATCGTTGCTTCTTTTGGCGCAAAGCCTTCGTGCATTTTTACGTGCACTGCTTCAACAACAACAATGGCATTATCAACTACAATACCTATAGCAAGCACCAACGCAAACAGTGTTAAGAGATTGATAGAGAAACCCAACATTTGCATCACGAAGAAAGCACCTACCAGTGAAACCGGCACAGCTAATGCTGGAATGAGTGTTGAACGAAAATCTTGAAGAAAGAGAAATACAACAATAGACACTAATAGAAAAGCTTCCAGTAGTGTTCTAACAACTTCGTGAATGGAAGCATCAAGAAATCTTGATACAT
>DATJHZ010000159.1:0-9120 GCA_035493595.1 Cyclobacteriaceae bacterium
TAAAGGTGTTGATAGAATTGTACCTGTAGATATTTATGTGCCTGGCTGTCCTCCACGACCTGAAGCGTTAATTGGAGGCTTCTTAAAACTGCAGGAGAAGATTCGTAATGAAAGCATGATGGCGCCAACGGCGTTGGAAAAGCTCATGGAAAAAGAAATTATTGGTTAAATTTATAAGATGGGAGATACCAGTAAACATCTAACCTACTTTAAAGTAGAGAACTTTAAACGCTTTGAGTCATTTGAGATGAATGACTTAGGGCAGTTTAATTTGATTTTGGGTGATAATAATGTTGGTAAGACTTCGGTGTTGGAGGCATTATTGATTGATCAGAGTGGGTTTAAGTTTATTAACAATCTATTGACTGTATTGGGATATAGGAACCTTAAACCAAAGTATAATTATGATGATTTAAAGTTCTTTACAAATCAAAAATTAAGTTTAAATCAGGGTAAGAATTTTACAAGGTTCGAATTAATAACATCTGATGGAGCAAGTCAGCAGCTAGTGTTGGAGTTTGACTTTGAAAATCAGTTTTTGAAATTTTTAGGAGGACTACCCACTGATGTCGCAGGTTATAGATTATTCCAGTCAGCTGATGCAAATTATAATTATAGTGTTCCTTTTCTTCCTTTCTATAAGGGGCATGATAATGATCTGGCAGTATTTTATGCGAAACTTCAGCCAGACCGCGAGTTAAGAAGATCATTTATAAAGTCACTTCAGGTTTTGGTACCAACTTTGGAGAATGTTGAATTGTCAATCTCCTCTCAAAGAGATACTTATTTAATAATGTATCAAGACAACGTAAATCATAGTCTTCCACTTGCTTTTTTTGGTGATGGTACATTAAAACTGTTCAGATTTTTGGCTGAAATAATAATTAATACAAATAAGAGATTAATGATTGATGAGGTTGACGCAGGGATTCATTATAGTCGATTTAAAGATTTCTGGAAAATAATTCTGAAAACTGCAAGAGATAATAACGTCCAACTTTTCATGACAACGCATAATGAAGAATGCATAAAGTACTTTAAAGAAGTATTAGAGAATGATCTTCCTGAATTGAAAGATAAAAGCAGAAGCATAACCCTTATTGAAAACCCTAAGTCGAGAGAAGTGAAAGCCTTTACTTATACTTTTGATCAGTTGGAAGCCAATATTGATGTAGGCAATGAAATTAGGGGTGGAGCAAGATGAGATTTAGTGGAACTATTTTCGTGGAAGGAGAAGCTGATTTAAAGTTTATTACAGATTTTGTTCTTCATAAATTCAACTACAGCTTAATCAAAGGAATTGAAGTTCAAGAAGTAAAAGGAAAAGATTCTTTAAGAGCTTTTCAAATTAATTTTAAGCAGAGCTCAGAAACGAAAACTAATCTATTAATTTTTGATGCTAATGGATCATTTGGTGATCGACTGAATGATCTTGAAAGACGTAAGTCTGAGCTGAGCATTGAATTTCAAACATTTCTTTTTCCCAATAATATAGAGAACGGTGATCTAGAGATTTTGTTAGAGAATATTATTAATCAGAATCAGCAAAAAATAATTAATTGTTTTAACGTTTTTCAGAATTGTCTAGAGGAGGTACAGCATGATAATTTAAGGTTACCCAACAGAAAGGATAAGATTTACATGTATGCTAGTTTGCTTTCTTCGAATGAGCTAGCAAAAGAAAATAAAAGAAACTACAGAAATGCTGATCTCTGGAATCTAGATTCGGAATATCTAGATCCTCTTTATAATTTCTTATCACCATATTTTAGTCACGATGAAAATTGATGAGATCATATCTATACTTAATTTGAAGTTTGGTGAGTCAAAATTCAAAGCTGACTTTAACTGCACCCCTCATGCGATTGGTGTGAATAAGAATGATATAGTTCAGGTTTGCTTAGAACTCCAGCAGAATCCATCCTTGTACTTCGATATGCTGTCCTGCTTAACGGCTATTGACAATGGTGTTGAAGCAAAAACAATGGAAGTAGTGTATAACCTGTACTCTATTCCTTACAATATTCATCTCATGCTCAAGGTTGTTCTTCCAAGAGAAAATGCAGAAGTAGATACGGTAACACATATCTGGAAAACTGCCAACTGGAATGAACGTGAAGCATTCGACATGTATGGCATAAACTTCATCGGCCATCCTGATCTGCGCAGAATATTAATGCCTGCTGATTGGGAGGGATATCCACTAAGGAAAGACTACAAACACCAAGAGTATTATAGAGATATTAAGGTTGAATATTAAAGAATTACGAATTACGAATTACGAATTACGAATTACGAATTACGAATTACGAATTAAATTCTATAGCAAATGGTTTTTAACGATTAACTGACCACTAGACTTGCCTACTGATAAAGTACAATATAAATTCAAGCCCGATAACCTCGCGCTCTCTGAGCCTGGAAAGTTCAGTGCGTCGACGTTGCGTTCAGAAGAGATGATTGTTAATCTCGGTCCTCAGCACCCGTCAACACATGGTGTGTTAAGACTTGAGGTATTGATGGATGGAGAGATCATTAAAGAAGTAGTTCCTCATATTGGCTATCTGCATCGTTGTTTTGAAAAACACGCTGAGAACTTGCCCTATAATCAAACCATACCTTTTGTTGATCGACTTGATTACGTAGCAGCCATGAACAACGAGCATGTATTTGCTATGGGTGTTGAACGTATGCTTGGCATAACAGAACAAATTCCGAAGCGTGTTGAATATATTCGTGTGTTAGTGGCGGAACTCAATCGTATTGCTTCACACTTTATTGCCATTGGTACATACGGTATGGACATCGGTGCATTCACGCCCTTCTTCTGGGTGATGCGCGACCGCGAACATATTCTAAGACTACTGGAGTGGGCCAGCGGTGCACGCCTTCTTTATAATTATATCTGGATTGGTGGATTGTTCTATGATTTACCTGTTGGCTTTGAAGAACGTTGCTCACAATTTATCACATACCTCAAACCCAAACTTGCTGAGCTTGAACGCATATTGATCAACAATAAAATTTTTATTCAGCGTACTGCGAATGTTGGTGTGCTTCCATTAGACCTTGCCATCAATTGCGGAGTAACGGGCCCTATGCTTCGAGGCTCGGGTCTCCGTCTTGATTTGCGTAAAGTTGATGATTATTCAATTTATCCTGAATTAGAATTTAACATCCCGGTAGGAGAGGGCAAGATGGGAACGCTGGGTGATTGTTGGGATCGTACCAGCGTGCGGATGCAGGAAATATATGAGTCCGTTAAAATCATCGAGCAATGTCTGGTGAAGCTCAACACAGATCACAAGCGTTCACGCGACTTTGATCCACAAGCAATAGTACCTAAAAAGATCAGACCTAAAGCTCAGGATTTTTATGCTCGCGGTGAAAGCGCTAAAGGTGAATTAGGATTCTTCTTTAGAGCTGATGGCAGAAGCGATATTCCTTTCCGTTGTAAATGTCGCGCACCAAGTTTTGCTAATCTTTCGGTGTTGCCTGAAATTTCCCAAGGCGTTTTACTGGCCGATCTTATTGCCATATTAGGGTCGATCGATATTGTGCTGGGTGAAGTTGACCGTTGATTTAGTATATTTAGAACATGCTCAAGGTTCTAACTGCCAAACAAACAAAATCATTAGATGCTTACACGATAGCAAATGAACCCGTTGCTTCTATCGATTTGATGGAGCGTGCATGTCGTTCATTTGTAACGTGGTTTGCAGAGAAGTTTGATAGCACCAAACGTATCGGTATAGTTTGTGGAACAGGCAACAATGGTGGAGACGGTTTGGGGATTGCTCGTGTGTTGTATGACAGAAATTATCTTGTAAAAGTCTGGATTGTTCGAGGCACTGCTGCCGAATCAGAAGATTTTAAAACAAACCTGAACAGACTTCCTTCTAAAATTCCTACTTACGAAATACGTTCCAACAGTGATCAAGGATTGTTTGTTGATTGTGATATTCTGATTGATGCATTATTTGGAACGGGTCTGTCACGATCTCTCGATGGAATTTATGCACAGGTTATCTCGTATATAAATCAATCACAGGCAACTCGTATTGCCATCGATCTGCCTTCTGGTTTAATGGCTGATAGTCATTCTACAGGAGCGGTAGTAAATGCTCACTATACGGTTTCATTTCAGTTACCCAAGCTTGCATTTTTATTACCAGAAAATGGAAGCGCTGTAGGCGAATGGATCACAACAAACATTGGTTTGAGCAAAGAATTTATTGCTGATGCAGAGTCATCTCATTTTCTTTTAGAGCGATCCGATATTCTGAAAATAAAAAAGATCCGTTCACGATTCTCACACAAGGGCACTTACGGAAAGGTTTTGCTGATCGCTGGTAGTTATGGAAAGATGGGCGCCGCAGTTTTAGCATCGAAGGCAGCGATGCGTTCTGGACTTGGATTACTCACCGTTCACATTCCATCATGTGGATATGATATAGTACAAACAGCTGTTCCAGAAGCAATGGTAAGTATTGATACGGGTGATAAAACTTTTTCATTAGTGCCTTCCATTGAAGGATATGATTCAATTGGTATTGGTCCAGGTATTGGCATGACTGCTGAAACATGTAAGGCCTTTGCTTCACTCTTAAATAACTACGCTCATCCAATTGTTATCGATGCTGATGGTCTTAATATCCTTGCAGGCAACAGAGAGTTCATCCATCTTATTCCTGCAGGAAGTATCTTAACACCACACCCTAAAGAGTTTGAGAGATTGGTTGGTGATTCGAAGGACGATTTTGAGAGGTTGGAGAAACTGAAAAAGTTTGCTGATCAAACAAAGTCCGTCATCATCCTAAAAGGCGCTTTTACGGCTATCGCATCACCTCAAGGTCATGTTTACTTTAATCCAACAGGAAATCCAGGTATGGCAACCGGTGGAAGTGGTGATGTGTTGACAGGTTTGTTAACAGGATTATTAGCTCAGAACTATACTTCACTTGAAGCAGCTCAACTCGGCGTCTATCTTCATGGTCTTGCAGGTGATTTAGCTGCTCGTGTGAAGGGTTTTGAAAGTATGATCGCCTCTGATTTGATCGCGTTTACCTCAAATGCCTTCCTGGAGTTAAGATAAGAGCAAAAAATATTAAGCCAGGATTAAACTTTTTGCCGCCTCAACGTATCTAATAGTAAAAAATTGCAGTTTCCATTCTTTTAGTTCAACTTTGGTGTGGATTTTGCCGTATAAGGTAAAAGATATGAGATCGGTCACAATCATAGGTTTGGTTTTCGCGTTAATGTTCTCTGCCTTGCAGGGAAATGCTCAGGTGCGCGAAGAATTTGCAGGAGTACCACCTGCTATCTCAAAGTCAATCCACATTTACCCTAATCCAACTAACGAATCATCTGATTATGTTAATGTGAGAGTGGCACCTTTCAAAGCTCAAAATATTAAACTGAGCATTCACAACATAATTGGTAATGAAGTAACAACCGAAGTTGAGATTGTTGATGAACACGAACTTCGCATCCGCGTGAAGGATTTATCTTCAGGTTACTATCTGCTTACAATCAAAGATCAGGAAACCAACTTTCGTGGTACCTACAAAATTCTGAAGCGCTAACGATTAACCTGTTACGCTCTTAATCCGTTTCAAAAAATTATTTATTTCTTCTTCTGTTGTATCGAAAGAGCACATCAGCCGCACTTCATTGGTACGTTCATTCCACACATAAAAGAAATGCTCTTCTTGTAAGACTGGTATAATAGAAGCGGGCATTACAGCAAAGATGCTGTTAGCATCAACAGACTGGGTAACGTTAATGCCTTTGATATTTTTTAATCCCGCCGCAAGTTTTTGAGCCATCGTGTTGGCATGTGTAGCGCTTCTCTTCCAAAGATCGTTGGAGAGTAAAGCTTCAAACTGCGCACCAATAAAACGTCCCTTTGAATGGAGTTGCATGCCTTGCTTACGGATATATTTCATGTGATATGCTAAGCCAGCATCAAAGAATATCACGGCTTCTCCGAACATCATTCCATTTTTTGTTCCTCCAAAAGATAAAACGTCAACACCTGCATCTCGTGTAAATTCACGAAAGTCCTTTTGAAGGCTGACAGCCGCATTTGAAATACGCGAGCCATCCATGTGGAGATAAAGATTGTGCCTTTTAGCTACCGCTGATATGGCTTTGATTTCTTCCGGAGTATATACTGTACCGTATTCTGTTGATTGAGAGATAGAAATAACTTTTGCCTGTGGATGATGCTGATCTTCCTTTCGCTGAATTTTAGCTTCAATCTGATCAGGATAAATCTTGCCGTCAACTGTTGGTATGGTAACAAGTTTACATCCCATAAACTTCTCAGGCGCAGTTGATTCATCTACGTTAATATGCGCCAGATCGGAACAGATAATGGAATTAAACGAATGCGTAATTGCACTCAACCCTAAAACGTTAGCCCCGGTTCCATTGTAAACCAGGTAGATGTCAATATCATTTCCAAAGTAAGAGTTGAATCTTTTAAAGGCTCGTGCAGTAAATTCATCGGCACCATATGATGACGCATGACCGCTATTCGCTTTCATCAAAGCCTCCATGATTTCAGGGTGCACACCTGAATAGTTATCGCTAGCAAACGTTTTAGTATTCATCATAAAATCAAATATCTCTGCATGTTTAAGGTCACGAAAAATAAGATTAAATAAGATTGTTAAAAAGCTTTATTTTGCCTGTTCATAAAAGCTCCTACTGATGGTTAATATTTTAGTTCCAACGGATTTCTCTGACTTTTCTAAAGTGGCAATCAATTTTGCTGTTAAAGTTGCCAATAAGCTTGATGGTAATGTTACACTGCTCCACGTTGTAAATATCATTCAGCCAACCCGAAGCAGTATGCGCTTTATGTTTAAAACGGTTGAGCAAGAATTGATGGATATAGCAAAGGAAGATTTTGAAGAGTTACTGAAAGATATCAACAAACAAAACAAGACAGCAACACCTATCAAATACAAAGTATCATTAGGAACTTCTTTTAACGGTGTATTGAATAAGGAAGCAAAGAAACTTCGCACAGGTTTAATTGTTATGGGAACCAGGGGCGCCAGTGGATTGGCTAAAGTAATTGTTGGAAGTAATACAGCTTCATTGATTGATTCCAGCAATGTTCCTGTGCTTGCAGTTCCTGAGCTTGCTGAGTTTAAAAGCTTTAAGAACATTGTGTACGCTACTGACATGGTTAATCTTGACAAAGAGCTAAAAACATTTCTGCCTTATGCCAAGACATTTGATTCGATGGTTCACGTAGTGCACGTTACACCATCCGATAAAAATGTAAAAGCAATAGAAGAGAAGATTTATAAAGCAGCTTTGGGTAAAATCAATTACAAGAAGTTTACAGTAAACGTGCTGGTAAATAAAAAAGCAGATAAAGCTGTTGAAGAGTATGTTGACAAGATCAAAGCAGATTTAGTTACTACTTTCGCCTACGAAGACAGTTTTTATAAAAAACTTTTTAATAATAGAAGTCTGGCCAAGCAAATGGCTTTTCAAAGTATTGTACCACTTCTGACATTTAAACAGAAGTAGATTAGGATACACATTAAAATCTAATCCTTAAAAATAAAATATACGGCCAGCACCAGAAAACCGAATCCTATCAGGTGATTCATTTTTAGCGTTTCGCCTTTAAAGAAAATCAACGAGAAGCCAACAAATACTGTTAGTGTTATAACCTCCTGCAAAACTTTTAACTGCACAAGCGAGAATGGTCCTCCATATTCTTTAAAACCAGTACGGTTGGCAGGTACTTGTAAAATATATTCAAACAGCGCAATACCCCAGCTAATCAGAATAATGCTAACCAATCCCAGATTCTGACTCCACTTCATCTCTTTAAATTTCAGATGCCCATACCAGGCAAATGTCATAAATGTGTTCGATAAGATGAGCAGTACAATGGTGATGAGGCTTCTCAAGTCTGTAGTATTTAAGTTGTAAGGGTAAAGATACTTTACACTTTCTCAATTTGCTGTCCTTTTATCAAATTTAACAACCACACTATGAATAGGAAATAATTTTCAAACAGCATAAAATAGTTTTCTGATTTTCATCTTTTACCGTTGCCAGATACCTGAATTGATTTCGATGGAGTCTGGAATTATTTAGAATAATCTTGTAGTATAGAAGATTAAAAAACCTAAAATGGATTTCGAAACGATCAAACTTAAGTCAGGATTATTTGATAGAGAGCGACAGTTGATAATCACATCAGACCATATAGAATATGAAAATAGTGACTTGATT
The DNA here is from genome assembly GCA_035493595.1 of Cyclobacteriaceae bacterium. Lineage (GTDB taxonomy): Bacteria > Bacteroidota > Bacteroidia > Cytophagales > Cyclobacteriaceae > DATCRE01. Next base: position 8,269 of record DATJHZ010000159.1, read on the forward strand.
GCGAATGGAAATGTAAGATTAGATAAATCAGATATTACTGATTTTATCCATAGCACTGATTATATCGTATGGTATAAATTTACTGTAGGAATAAAATATTCCATTTCGTTGAAAAGTAAAAATGGCGAAATTCTCAAAATTACTTTTAAGAGTTACTTTAATACAAAAAGAGAGTATAGAGAAATTTATCATGTTCTGGTTGATAAATTACATCAATACTTCTTTAATGACATTGTCGATGGATATCTGAAAAAATTTTATAAGGCCGAAGAGGTGAAACTGGGAAAATTACAACTCGATAAAAATGGCATTAAGGTTATGGGAACAGGTTTGGATTTCACTTGGGGAAATTTAAGTTTCAAGGAATATTCAAATTACTTTGCACTTGCAAGATCAAATGCGCCCGAGTTTCATATTTGGATTGGATATGACGAATGGTTTGCCGAGATTCTGTACCGTCTAATTAAGACAATAAAAAGAGACTTTAATTCATAAGCTCTAAAAACTAAAGACTCTTAATTAAGAGTCTTTAGTTTTTAGTAAGTATTCATTTTGTGAAAAGAAACTTATTAATCCTTAATACGAAATCAAGGTTATTTCACCAGTTTCTTATATTTAATTCTATGAGGCTGATCATCACCTAAACGCTTGCGTTTATTTTCTTCGTATTCGCTGAAGCTTCCTTCAAACCAGACTACTTGTGAGTCGCCTTCGAACGCGAGAATGTGTGTACAAACTCTATCCAGGAACCAGCGGTCGTGGCTGATGATTACGGCACAACCTGCAAAGTTTTCGAGTGCTTCTTCAAGTGCTCGAAGTGTGTTTACATCAAGATCATTGGTAGGCTCATCT
>DATJHZ010000160.1:0-3592 GCA_035493595.1 Cyclobacteriaceae bacterium
TGCTGCAGAAAGCGAGGATGTGAAAATAGAATTATCGACTCCTACAAAGGCTGGCATCCTGAAACCAACAGAGCAGGAAGACGGGGAAGACCTGCTGATGCTGGTTATGCCACTTATGCTAAATCAGTAGAATCAGAACCAAGACATGCTTGCAGGCAGGTTTTCAGGATTTATTAAGATTAAGATGATATTTTGATGGAGTGTCTCAAAAGTCGTCATTGCGATCCCGATTTATCGGGACCAGGCAATCCAAAAAAATTCATTTCCTGATTGTTAATAGATTGTTTCGGTCGTTTTCCCTCGCATAATGATAAATGACTTTTGACACAGCATCTTTTTTAGCTTTGCTACATGGGTTTTATTCTATTAAAATCTTTCAACAACTATATAGAGGCCCACATCGCTCTATCAATGCTGCAAGAGGAAGGCATAAATTGTCATATCGAAGACGAACATACGGTTACGATACTCAACTTCTCCTCCGGCATGAAACTCATGGTCTTTGACTCGCAATTAGAAAGAGCCCGGGAAATATTAAAGCTTGCCGAACTTGAGTATCTGAAAACAATTGCATGTCCAAACTGCAAACAAAAAGCCCTGGAAATAAAATATGTTATGCAAGACGATAGTATTGCGTTACAAAAAATGCCTTTGGGGGGATTTATTTCTTTCATGTCGCGTCTTCTGTCAAAAGACGATAACAAAACTGAGGTAAAACATTATGTGTGCACCAACTGTCATAAAGAATATGAAGATTTGCCTGTAGATATCCAATGATATGTCATTCCTTTTGTAACTTGTAAGTCAATCGCAGCCATGTGGGATAAAATCATAGACCATTTTTCTACACTTGAGCATCGCCCCCTTGAAAGAATGTCGTTGCTTGTAGCTGGCCTGTTGATCTTCTGGATCATTGAAGGAGCTATTCCTTTGCTCCCGATGTCATATAAAAAAACGAAGGGGAGACATGCCGTTGTTAACCTGGGCTTTACGGTCATTCACCTGGTCATTCATACCTTCCTCGCCATTTTTATTGTTATGCTCTGTGACTGGTGCGCTGCCAATCAATTTGGATTGGTATACTGGCTAAATGTACGTACAGCAGGCATTGTTATTATCTCGTTACTGGTGCTTGATTTTTTTGGTGGCTGGATGGTACATATTACAGAGCACAAAATTTTCCTGTTTTGGAGGTTTCACGTCGTTCACCACGCGGATAATAATGTGGATGTAACCACGGGTCTTCGTCATCATCCCATTGAGAGTGTTTTGCGCGGAGTATTTTTTTTCATGGGCATTTTTGTGAGTGGTTCTCCGATCTACGCTGTGATGATCTATCAGACTGTTCTGATTTTGTCAACCGCGTTTACCCATGCCAATATCAGCTTGCCGCGGTGGTTTGACTCTTTATTGAGTTATGTTTTCGTTTCTCCCAACATGCACAAGGTTCATCATCATTGGCAGCAACCCTATACCGATAGCAACTACGGTGCGATCTTTTCTATTTACGACCGCCTGCTGGGTACATTCAAAAAACTTGATGCAAAGGACATCCGCTATGGCCTTGACCGTTACTATCCAAATGAAAAGGACGAAGATTTCATGGCCTTGATGAAAAAGCCATTCGGCAAACTGAAATAGAACCACGATTACCGAGATCATTTACGGATTGTAGCAGATATGTGAGATTGAAGCAAAGATGCAACTCACTTCTTTGTGGCCGTAGTACTTCGTGGTGCACTTTGTGGCCATTGCAATCAGGTCACAAAGATTCTGTGTTAAGATCCAAGTGATTTTGATTCTTTATTTTTGTTCTTTAAGGCCGCTTAAGCGAGCCTGCTTAGAGGAGTTTCCCTTGTGGTACTCCTCTAACCTTTTATAGGTATTGCGACTGCTGTTGTTTTAAAAAAATCTTTGTCATATTTGGTTTGGGTTTTAAAAAGGGTGAATATTAGTTCTAATAGTTTCCTCTGAACGGCTACAGCCGCTTTCATTTTGATTCCGTGCTTTGATACTAGTCGTACAAAAATGGTTTTAAATCGTTCATCATGTCTTATGGCGGCCAAGGCTGGTAAATGCATGGCTCGCCGGAGATATTTATTTCCTTTTTTCGATATTTTGGGTTTGCCTTTGATCGAGATACCCGATTGTTTTTCCCTAACATCAAGCCCTGCATAGCTGGTTAACTGTCGCTTATTCCTGATCAGGTTAAATCCATTGGTTTCGGCCAGTACAGCAGCTGCGGTTAGCAGTCCTACACCAGGTATTGAACAAAGAATCACGATTATTTTTTTCATCTCAGAATCTTCTTTTAATAGCTCACTAAGCTCAGCTTTAATCTCTGCTTCTTGTTTGTCTAAAAATGCAATGTGTTTCTTAATGCGAGCCAGGCTTGTCTTATTAGGATATGCCTCTGAACTTTCAGCATGAAGTTGATTTTTAGCTACCGTTCTGGTTTCCACTACTTGATAGCGTTCTCTGGTCAACTGTCTAAGCTTTCTATAAATGCCCTTAGGCGCTTGCCAGTTATCAAGCATTCTTTCCAGCCCAAATTGAGTAATTGCTTCAGCAGCCGTTTGATCAGTAATTGTTTTTATCTCTAATGTCCTGAAGTAATTGCTGATCTTATTGGGTAAAACAACACTGACCTGATAGCCATTGTCCGATAAATAATATGCCAGGGATTCAAAATACACCCCGGTAGCTTCCATGACATAGCGATTGGCTGATCCTGATTTTTCTACCCATTTCACCAAAGACTCAAAACCTCTTGTAGTGTTTGGGAAATTCTTATGAGCGAATAATTCAATTGATAAATCCTCATAAAGATGTCCCTGGCAAACAACTAACTCATCTTTTGATACATCGATTCCTGTAACGTGTTTTTTGACATTTTTCATACCTGTAAGATTTTTTTTAAATGAAAGTGAAAATCTCCCTTCGTTTTGTCTCCTGGTTGGATATTCTGGATTTACCGCTATGCAGTATTCCTTACATTCTGTTCAAACTCGAAGAGATAAAAAGAGTGGGCCATATCTTTGTGAGAACATACCTTAAGGTTGTTTAGGCACGAATGGCTCTCACTCCTTTTCACTTTTGTATTCAAATCTATTGGTATCTTAACTTTGTTTCAAAGAACTTATTTGCTTTGTAACCGTAAACATAGGAGTGCACGAAGAAGCCACAAAGAACACAACTCCTGTATTTTCACAAGAGAATATTAGAGTAAGACAGCTGTTCTTTGTGATCCTTTGTGTTCTTAGTGACCTTATCGTGATCCATTATTTAGGTAATGCACCAGAGGAAATGATCAAGATTATTTTGAACGAGGCTTTTTACATCCGCAAACTTGTAAGTCCTGGAATGCTTCAACTGGAATGCTTCAAAATGTACTTGTATTCATTGCACTTGATCAATTTCAGTGATCACTAATACCTGCCATCCCCTGGGACAAGATTTTACTTTCATTCCCACCAAATCATCCTGGTAATAAAGAACCAGGTCAGCATAACCATCCCCGAGTTTCAGTCCCCTGATCTCCAGCTCATCAATACCACGCGGCATTGTGGGCCTGTAGAAATACACTTTCTTT
>DATJHZ010000161.1:0-2803 GCA_035493595.1 Cyclobacteriaceae bacterium
CGTTTACTCAGGAGCTAATGCTACTATTTCTGTTGACTACAATTCACCAGGGCTGAAGTACGTTACGTTGACAGCTGTCAATACAAGCAAGTCTTCGTGCGTTGCTACGAAGTCTACAACTGTTAATGTTGTCAGACCTCCGTTATCAGGTGATTTTAAAGTTACTCCATTAGTGGCCTGTTTGCCGGTTGACTTAGTTGTTGATAATAACATTGTTGGCGGAGATACATTTGAATGGACGTTGAGTGAGAAATTTAGAGGCATTGTATCAACGGCAACGGGATTTGAACCAACGTTGAAAATATCTAACTCTGGTGAGTATGAACTTCAACTTGTTGTGATGCTCAATGGAAGTCCAAATAATTACACAAGCAAAAAAATAACCATTTACGAGTTGCCACTTGTTGGCTTCCTAGCAAACCCTTCTATTGTGAGTGTGCCCGATATGGCGGTGCATTTTGTTAATCAGACAAAAGGAGCAAATACATATTCATGGGATTTTGGTGACAACACATCATCACAAGAACAACAACCTGTGCATGCATATTTGAAAGCAGGCGATTATGTCATCACTCTGAATGCATCTAACGATTATGGTGATTTCGATATTAATGACGACGGACAACTGGTAAATGTTACCTGTTCTAATTTTGCTACACAAACTGTGAAAGCAGTTGAAGGTGGCTCGGCATTAATACCGAATGCATTTACGCCAAACAGGGGAGGTCCGGGGAGCGCATCGAATGATCCGTCAAGTAATGACTTCTTTCTACCGTTAACAAAAGGTGTAGAAAAATTTGAAATGGAAGTTTATGATCGCTGGGGAAGTCTCATCTTTTTAAGTAAGGATAAGACACAGGGTTGGGATGGCTACGATAGAAATGGTAACCTCTTGCCAACGGGTGTTTATGTGTATAAACTTACGCTCACACTTTCAAATGGACAGCGCACTACACAAGTTGGCGACGTAACCTTGCTACGATAAAGTAATTGAATGCAAATGAACCAGAACCTGAATAGCTTGATGAAGAAAATTAGTATCGTCGTGGTATTCATTCTGATTACAGTAAAAGCTTTTGCTCAGGACCCTCAATTTTCTCAATACTATCAGGCACCAATTTATCTTAATCCTGCTTTTACGGGCATTACAGAACAACATAGGTTTGTAGTAAACCATCGGATTCAATGGCCTAACCTGCCACAGGCTTTTTCAACGTATGCCTTTTCGTATGATAATTTTGTTGAGAAGTTAAGAAGTGGTTTTGGTTTCCTGGTAACGACTGATAAAATGGGTTCCGCCGGATGGCGCACGACAACGGGTGGTTTAAATTATTCTTATAAAATCAGGCTGAGTGACAAGGTTGTATTTTCACCGGGATTGTATTTTGGTTTTGGTACTAATGGTCTTGATCGAAATAAATTAAGACTCGGCGATGGACTACTCGAATATGATCGCAACGGATCGTACACCTCGGTTGATCCTGAACAAAACTCCGTAGGCCAGCGACATTATACAGATGTTGGCTCCGGCTTTTTACTCTACAGCAAAAAGGTTTGGTTAGGTGCATCATTTTCCCATCTCAACAGACCAAACTTGTCTGTGTTGGGCGATGTAAGCCGGTTGCCCATGAAAACTTCCATTCATGCGGGTGCAAGAATTCCGTTGCGCAAATCTGTTAAAGCAACACGCATAGAATATTTAACACCTTCCATCATTTATAGAATGCAGGGTTCTAATTTCTCTCAGTTAGATTTAGGCGTGAATTATCACATTGATCCAATTTCAATAGGGGTGTGGTATCGCGGCAAGCCGTATCAAAAAGATGTTTCGAATTCAGTAAGCCAGGATGCTCTGATTCTCATGCTGGGATTATACTTCAAAAACTTCAATGTGGGGTATAGTTATGATTTCACTATTTCGAAAGTACAGAGTGTTTCGGGTGGCGCACACGAGGTTTCAATAGTGTATGAATTCTCAACACGATCGTCGCAAAAGAAAAAGAAATACAAACTCATTCCATGTCCTACTTTCAATAGCAAGGAAGGTTTTTGGAATTAAAAATTTTAACCTGCTTATCCGTCGTTCATTCCGGTATAATTCCTTTTACCGATATAGGCATGAAATTCCACTTTTAAAGAGGTTTCCTTTGTCACTTAGGGAAAATTCATCTAGATGGTTGGCCGTGATTTTGGGAGAAATCTTTTTGCTTTAAGGAATGTACATTAAAAGAATTCTACTAACGATATTCAGTATTGCCTTGGTTTTTGTTTCGCATGAAATAAAGGCTCAGTGCAAAATCATGGAGCCCGGTTTTAATTTTTTAACGAGCAGCCGGGGCTGTGCACCTTTTACTGTTAAAATTGAGACTGGGTTTCTGGATGCAGATAAAGCTGCAACTTCTTATTATGTTAATTGGGGTGATAATACACCTGAAGAACAAGTAGATGCTGCGATTGGCGTTGCAGGCGTTACGTTAACACATACTTACCTTAATGCCGCCACTACCTGCGGTTATGATGTTGTAATAGATGCCAGTAATTCATGTAATCCAAGAGGTAGTGTAGTTTCGGTAAACACTCAGGTGGTAGTCTGGACTAATGATGTGATCTCTATTGACCCTGCTGTGTATAGAGTTTGTCAGGGTTTTGCTGCCGATGTTTTATTTACAGATAACAGTGCATGGAATTGCTACCCCCGCGCTACACGTGAAAACAATGAAGCGCGATGGATACAATGGATCTATGGAACAGGAAGCGGCGCACCGCCATTTATTCCTGGTGTGCAGATTAATAGTATCACACC
>DATJHZ010000162.1:0-2076 GCA_035493595.1 Cyclobacteriaceae bacterium
GCCGTTATTGTTTTATCGCCATAGCGATTAAGCGCCAGGCATGTCATGCCTTGTAAATAAATGTTATAGGATAACCAGTACTTCTTTGCCTGTCCTAAGAAATAATTGAACGCTTCTTTATGAGCTCCCGATATTTCAACATCTTTAAAGTAGCTTCGCGCATACAGGTAGTTGAAATGAATATAGTTGATGTTGTCATCTTCTAATTTAATCTCTTTGCGTTTTGCGGCTTCCTTCAATTGTTCATAATCATACGCTAGCTTGTTATCCATATAACCAATGGCTTCATTGATCATATTCCATGTACGATGATCATCACGAATGGATTTCACGCCCATCACATCAAGATGACCCATGGCGCCAACAATATGCTGTGTCATGTATCGGTCTTCCGGAAAACCAGGGAACCAGCTAAATCCACCACTTGATTCTTGTGCTTTCAATACTTTATCAAGGGCACGTTCCATTTCATTGCCCATGCGATTCAGATCAAATAACAAACCTACAGCACGTTTACGCTGACTCTCATCTTTGGCTTGCAACACCCACGGCGTTTCTTCAAGCAATGCAGTCTTCAACTCCTGGTTCTTTTCAAGATTAGAGAGCAACGCATCGGGTTGAATATTTTTCCATGTATCAAATACACTTTTGATCTTTGGATTTGAGTTAGCAATATGTGATGCAATACTGTTTGCATAATATCTGCTAAAGGTTTGCTCAACACATTCATAAGGATATTCCATCAGGTATGGCAATGCTTGAATAGCATACCATGCCGGGTTAGATGTAAACTCTAATGTGTAGCGCTGATGACGTAGTGTTGTCGATTTGTTGTTCAACAACTTTTCAAACTTAAACTCTTTTGTTTGCTTACCGCGAATAGGTAATGGCAACGTCTCGGTGATAAGCATTCTGTTTGTTACAACAGGCAATACCATTTCTTCGCCGTCAGAAAAATTACCTGCCTTGGCAACAATGCGATACGTAATGGCTTGAATGCCTTCCGGAATCTCAATACTCCATTCAAGGCTTGTACTTTGTTTTGGCTTCAGTGAGAAGTTGAGTGCTGTATTCGTATTCTTCATTTCAGCATCAACTGACTTCATGGTAAGCGCGTCGAAGAATTGCAGCTGTGCCTGCCCTGTTAAATCTTTATCTACCAAACTGCTGATCTTGGCTGAGAATTTCATCTTATCATTCTCGCGGAAGAAACGTGGTTGATTAGGCACCACCATAATATCTTTCTGCGTAACAAGCTGGTTGCTCGTCTTACCTGATTTCAAATCTTTGGTATGCGCAAAGCCAAGCATCTTCCAGCGTGTAAGCGCTTCAGGAATAGTAAAGCTCACAATGATCTCACCTTTCTCGTTTGTTCGTAAGTGAGGATAGAAGAAAGCAGTCTCGTTAAAGTTCTTTCTGATTTTTACATCTGATAGATCCGCCTTCTTAGTTTCATCTTGCTCAGGTTTTTCTTCCTCCCCTTTGTAATTTTTATCCTTCTTTTTATTCGCACCTGGACCAGTACTATCTAATGCAACCTCTGCTAAATCATCACTTTCTTTTTTCATCTCTGATTCAGCTGACATACTTTTCATCATCATCATAGGAGCTGCAGCACCTGCTCTGTATCGTCTGGAGTCTCTGGAGAATTGATAAAAGTTATATCCAAACCAATTAAAACTATCAAAGTAAGGGCTAGATGGCGAACGTGAATGACCAGGATTCCAGGTATCTATGTAAGCATGCAGATCGGCTTTATCAAATCCGTTCGTACTTGCCCAGCCTAATCGCGTGTAAAGTGAATTGTAGAAACCTGCATACCAGCTGTTCACTCTGAATTCGTCTAATGATGCATCATATAATGTTGCTACCATTTCAGCGGCAATCTTATCGGCAGTTTTACCTTTGATAAGAATCTTCCATTGCTCCTGTGCGCCCGGTTGTAATTTATCGCGGAAGCTTTCAAAAGTAATATCAAGTTCTTTGTTTGTGTAAGGAACAGTAACGACAAAACTTTGTGAATAAAGTCTGTTCTCTTTTATGAAAGTATAATGAACACCAATGTTACCACGATAT
>DATJHZ010000163.1:0-5762 GCA_035493595.1 Cyclobacteriaceae bacterium
GCAATGAGGTAATCCTGAATAGAATTGTTGAGATAAACCCTTTGCAACACGTCTTCCATAAACATTCAACTATCAAATATGAGGCAAAATTAATCGGATAGGCTTAGGATAAAAATTGCGGTTCCTAAAATCAAAAAACCCTATAAATAGGCTATTTGATAGGCGTTACCATGAGCCACAAATGGTATTAATGGTGTAATTTTAGTATATGGAAAGTTGGGGATTAGACACAGCTAATTTAATATGGTTTATCAGCGGCGTAGTTGTTGCTGGCATTGCCATTACAATTTTTATCAGGTTCAACTCTCGTAACCAGGTTAAAACAAACTTCTTACTGGAGGATTCATCATGGGTAAAAATGCATACGATGATGGAAGAGGAACGTGAACGTATTTCAACGGACTTACATGATGAATTGGGTACATTGATATCAACACTTTATCTAGATGTTGAATTATTATCTATGGACACAGGCTTATCCGCAGAAGCCGAAAAGAAAATTCTTGAAATAAAGGGCAGACTTAATCTGTCGGCTGTTGCTATACGAAAAATTGTATGGAATCTTATGCCTGATACATTAGAACGTGAAAGTCTTGATTTTGCATTGCGCGAATTATGTCGCAAGCTAGATGGTCTGAAAGGCACACACTTTCATTTCGTTCAGAGCGGCATTCCGTTAGCACTTCAGAAGAAACAAAAAATCTATCTCTTCAGAATTGTACAAGAGATCTTTAATAACGCCATCAAACATTCTCACGCATGGCATGTACATATAGCCATGCACTGGTCTGAAAAAGAATTAATTGTTGAATTACAAGATGACGGCATCGGGCTGGAACGATCTCAACAATTCAGAGACTGGAAAACCTCTGGCAACATGGGCATGGTAAACATACGCAAGCGTGCCGATATTATTGGCGCTAAGATAAATATGGAGCCCGCTGCAAAAGGCTTAAAGACAACAATACAATTGCCACTCAAGCAACAAGAATCAAAAATCGTCACCGAGTATTCAAAAGTACTATCCTAGTATTCCATTTTGATGAGCATAGGTGATGAGCTCCGCTACGTTTTTAGTTTTGGTTTTACGCAACATCACTTCGCGATAGCTATTGACTGTGTTTTCTTTGAGGTCCATATTAAAAGCAATCTCTTTGCTTGACTTGCCCATTTTCAATTGCAATAATATTTCAGCCTCGCGTTTATTAAACACCACCGTTGGAGCATTCTTTATCATGTTAAAGTTCTCCTGAAAAATATTTGAGATTGTCTCCTGAATATATTTCTCTCCGCGCATCACAGTTTCAATCGCCATCTTCAGTTCGCGCGCGCTGGTATTCTTATGAAGAAATCCATGAACACCCTGGCGGAGCAAATGAATGATTAACGCCTCTCCGCCATGCTGAGATAAAATAATGACATTCGTGTCCCTGTAGTTCTCAAGTATCTCTGAAGAAACCTCGATGCCATTCATTTCAGGCATGTTAACGTCTAGTAAAACAACATCAATATGGTTTAGCTTCAGTATTTCAAGAGCTTCAAGGCCATTGGCAGCCTCAAACATATAGAATTGTGTATTCTGCTGAAGCAGCATTCTGATTGATTCTCTGAACAACGCCTGATCATCGACGAGCAGCAATTTGACCGTTTCCATCCAAAAAGATTAAATAACTAACTGACAAACAATCAAAAATACCCTAAAAACAAGAGCGCATTGTACCGGATTTATCCGGTTTTAATGACAATTAATCAAATATATCTCGTCAATCTCTAACGGATTTAGGGCTTTTGATAAAAATAACAATCTATGCTCTCTTATGGACATCAGGTAACATACTTTTATCGGCTAATATTGATTTTTAGCGTAAAAATCGTACCTGATTTCTAAGGTATTGAAGCCTTCACTATTGACAACCACTTTATATCTGGTTATTTTCATTAATAATTCATTAAGTAACACTTTTCAAGCAAGTGTAAATGAATTTGAAAGTTGATTTAGCTATATAAAAATAAAAAAGAAATTGGGCTCTCCTCCCAGGGATGGTGCTTACCGAAGTGGAATTGCTTTTAAACAAGACTGTACACGAGTGATTAACGAACGAAGCATCATCCTTTTTTATTAATTGATTTGAATAGATTCTCTCTCCGCTGGAAGATGAGGTATTTAATGATACCTCCTGCTTCCAGTGCCTAATTAAGCTTCGCGCTGCTTAAAAAAACATCAGCTCTCTTCAGCTGCTATTGAATATTTATCGATATTCAACCCTCCTAACAATCCATCAACCATTTATGAAAAACCTTCCCTGGAAGAAAATTGGTATCGGCACCTTAATTGCCGGTATAGCAGCTTTTGGCATCTACTATTTTACTAACAGTGCCAGGGGCAACCAGGCACCCAGTTACATCAATCCGGCGTTTGGCGAATACATAACATCGTATACTGCAGGGGTTGTACCGTCTGCCACATCCGTTCGAATTATCCTGGCACAAGACGTGGCTGACTCAACGGTGATCGGGCAAGAAAGCTCTGTAAAGCTATTTTCACTTAGCCCATCTGTAAGCGGCAAAACAACCTGGCTTGATAAACGAACGGTGGAATTCAAGCCCGAGTCGCGTCTAACATCCGGGCAAATCTATTCTGTAACATTTTACCTTTCCAAATTAATGAAGGTGCCTGATGAACTCAGCACTTTTGAATATACATTTCAGGTGATACCTCAAAACTTTGAAGTATCCATTGAAAACATAAAGCCCTATGTAAAAACTGAGCTGACGCGCCAGAAGGTAGAAGGAATTTTATCTACAACAGACTTTGCTGAAGATGCTCATGTTGAAGAAACGCTTACAGCAGAACAGGAAGGTAAATCGCTTAAAGTATCGTGGACACATGCGGGTGAAGGCAAACAACATCACTTTGTAATTGAAGATGTATCACGCAAGGAAAAAGCCAGCGCTGTTAAGCTTACTGTAAAAGGTAGCCCGATAGGTATTGATCGAAATGAAGATCGGGATGTTGAAATCCCATCACTCAGTGATTTCAAAGTGACGAACGCAAAAGTAGTTCAGAATCCAAATCAATATGTGGTACTTCAATTCTCTGATCCACTAAAAGAAAAACAAAATCTGCAAGGTCTTATCCGCATTGGTGATTTGACTTCTGTTGATTTTGATATTCATGACAATGAGATCTGGGTTTATCCCTCAGCTCGGCAGAATGGATCAAGAACAGTTTATATAGAAGCAGGCATCAGTAACATTCTTGATTTTAAGATGAAGAATGCTACAACCATAGATGTTGAATTTGAACAGGTAAAACCTGCTGTCCGCTTTACAGGAAAAGGATCTATTCTGCCCAGCACTGACGGACTAATTCTTCCATTTGAAGCTGTGAACCTGAATGCCGTTGATGTTAAGATCATGAAGGTGTTTGAAAATAACATACTTCAGTTTCTTCAAGTCAATAATGTTGATGGCGAATATGAAATGAGACGCGTTGGAAAACAGATCACCAACAAAACCATTCAACTGGCGTCAACCGGCGTAACTGACCTTGGCCGTTGGAACAGGTTTACACTTGACCTCTCACAACTTATCAATGCAGAACCCGGTGCCATTTACCAGGTGAAACTGAGTTTCAAAAAATCATACTCCACCTATAACTGCGAAGGTGAAGAGACTGATGAAGAAGGTCAGAGTGATAGTCAGTTTGAAGGTGACGACGATGAATATGAAGGTTACGATGGCGACGACTATTATGAAAGCGATTATTACTACGGTGAAGACTACGATTACGAACAACGTGATAATCCCTGCAACTCATCATACTATAATTCAAGCAGAAATATAAAACGAAATGTATTGGCTTCTGATCTTGGTTTGATTGCCAAGCAAGGTGATGATGGTAACACACTTGTTTTTGTTACCGATCTAAAAACAACACAACCTCAATCAGGTGTTCAATTAGAATTGTATGATTACCAACAACAACTCATTGGCTCAGCAACAACAGGCTCAGATGGTAAAGCTGTAATCACTACAAAAGAAGTTGGTTATGCTCTTGTAGCAAAGAACGGCGCCCAACGAGGCTACCTGAAACTAAATGGTGGAGACGCCCTGTCATTAAGCAACTTCGATGTTTCAGGTGAAGTTATTCAGAAAGGCTTGAAAGGATTTTTATATGGTGAACGTGGCGTATGGCGCCCCGGTGATTCATTATACTTATCGTTTATATTGGAAGACAAAAATAAATTGTTGCCTGCAACACATCCTGTAGTATTTGAGCTTCAAAATCCACAGGGACAAATTGTAAACAGACTTGTGCGCTCTGCATCTACCAATGGCTTCTATAGCTTTGCTACCGCCACAGCATCAGATGCACCAACAGGCAACTGGACGGGGCGTGTGAAAGTTGGTGGAACAGAGTTCACACAGAATATCAAAATTGAAACAGTAAAACCAAATAGATTAAAAATCAACCTCGACTTTGGTACAGAGCGATTCACTTCACCTGATGTAAGCGGAACGCTTGATGTTAAGTGGCTCCATGGGGCACCTGGTAAAAATCTGAAAGTTGAATTTGATGTTTTGCTAACAAGAGCAGCTACAGAGTTTAAAAAATATCCTGACTTTGTATTTGAAGATCCTTCACGCGGATTTAGCAGTGAGGCCCAGCCTGTGTTTGAAGGCTCAACCGATTCAGAAGGTCATGCCCAGGTAAATGCTACGTTAGAGTCATCAACAGAAGCACCTGGTTTCTTAACAGCTACCTTCCGTGGAAAAGCCTTCGAAGAGAGTGGCAACTTCAGCATCGATCGGTTCAGCATTCCATACTCGCCATACAAAAGCTACACCGGTATTCGCACGCCAAAAGGTGAACGTTATAGCGGCATACTGTATACAGATACAACACATCGTGTTGATTTGGTAACTGTTGATGTTGATGGTAATCCTGTATCGCGCTCAGGTATTGAGATGAACATTTACAAACTCGACTGGCGCTGGTGGTGGGATAGCAGCGATGATGACATTGCCAACTATGTAGAAGGTTCTTATTCTAAACTTGTGAAGACTGGCAAAGCCAATACTAACAATGGCAAAGGCTCCTGGAGCTTTGAAATCAAAACGCCAGAGTGGGGTCGCTATTTAGTTCGCGCATGCGATCCGGTATCAGGTCATTGCACGGGTCAGATTATTTATGTTGATGAACCAGGCTGGTATAGTCGCTCACGTAGTGGTGACGATTCACGTGGTGGTGCTACCATGCTTTCTTTCGCTACCGACAAGCCAAATTATAATATCGGAGAGAAAGTAAACTTAACTATTCCGAGCAGCGCAGGTGGTCGTGCATTAGTAAGTGTTGAAAGCGGAAGTAAAGTCATTCAAACCTATTGGGTAGAGACACAACAGAAAGAAACACATTTCAGCTTTGATGTAACACGTGAGATGACGCCGAATATTTATATTCATGTTTCGCTGCTTCAACCTCACTCACAAACCGTGAATGATTTACCGATACGATTATACGGAGTTGTTTCTGCCCGCATTGAAGATCCTGCCACGCATCTTAAACCTGTCATCACTATGCCTGATGTTTTAGAACCTGGCGAAGAGGTGAGTATTAAAGTATCTGAAAAAACAAATCAGAAAATGACGTATACAGTAGCCGTTGTAGACGAAGGCTTACTTGACATCACTCGCTTTAAAACACCAGATCCTTGGAACAGATTCTATGCACGTGAAGCTTTAGGTGTAAAGACCTGGGA
>DATJHZ010000164.1:0-3836 GCA_035493595.1 Cyclobacteriaceae bacterium
TTGCATTCTAAACCTGTAAAACCAATCTATGAGAAAGATCCTCGTATGGCTGAGTATAGTACTCTGCCCCATTGTGCTCAAAGCACAGGAAGAAGTAGCTGACAGCATTCGCGTTCAGCTTTTTAAAGATAGCCTTGAAAACACGTTCACCTATCAGCATGGTAAGATTACATTCCCCAATGATCTGGGCACATTGAATGTACCTGACGGTTTTAAATACCTTGACAGTGTACAAGCAGAACGCGTCATCAAAGATCTATGGGGTAATCCACATGGATCTGGAACATTGGGCATGATCATGCCCGAGAACCTGGGTGTTATGGATGCATGGGCGTTCATCATCACATACGACAACTTAGGACACGTGAAGGATGACGATGCTGAAGATATCGACTATGATGAAATGCTTGTAGAGCTTCAGAAGGAAACAAATGAAAACAATGTTGAACGCGAAAAGAAGGGCTTTGATAAGATAACATTTGTTGGCTGGGCAGCTAAACCCTACTACGATAAAGAAAAGAACACACTGCATTGGGCCAAAGAACTTAAGTTTGGTGATGATGACGAGAATCATACTCTGAACTACAATGTGCGTATCCTTGGTCGCAAAGGAGTGATGGTTCTCAATGCCGTAGCAACCATGGGCGAACTCGAGGTAGTGCAACAAAATATTGAAAAGGTACAGGCATCGGTGGTCTTTAACGATGGTAATAAATATTCAGACTTCAATCCTGATATTGATGAAGTAGCAGCCTGGACCATTGGTGGACTGGTAGCTGGTAAAGTTTTGGCAAAGGTTGGCTTCTTTGCTTTATTTCTAAAATACATTAAGGTTATCGGCTTGGCCATTGCTGCTGCTGGTGGTGCGATCTGGAAATGGATCAAAGGAAAGCGTGAATCGGGAAGAATCACGGTAAGCAATACCGATACAGACTCTTCAAATCAGGCTTAATAAATTTATTTAAATCGATTCAACAAAGGCTGCTTCCTGATAGGAGCAGCCTTTTGTTTTTTGTACAACTATTTCTTTCGCCGCTCATAAACTGTGAACGAAATAATTTTGAATTCTGGATTAATGCCTTCTACTTGCTTCTGAGTAATAACCTAAACTCAGATCCTGATGAAAAAAGTAATGTTGCTTGGACTTATACTGCTTGCAAGTCCTCTTCTCAAAGCCCAATCGCCTACAGCCATTAAAGCGGGAAAAGTTATTGATGTTGTGAGTGGCACCGTGCTCACCAATCAGATTATATTGATTGACAGTGGCAAGATTATAGACATGGGCCCTTCGATATCAATACCTAAAAATGCTACCGTTGTTGATCTCAGCAAGTCGACTGTGTTGCCAGGCCTTATCGATTGTCATACACACATTACAGGTCAACCCAGCGGCGACTACTACGGTGACAAGTTTAGAAAAACTCCTATGGATATAGCTGTCAAAGCTCACATCTATGCGAAGCGAACATTGCAAGCTGGCTTTACTACTTGCCGTGATGTTGGTGCAGAAGCATTTGTTGATGTTGCTCTGCGCAATGCTATTAACGAAGGTGAAGTTGAAGGACCACACTTGCAGGTTGCAACGTTATATATTGGCTCAACAGGAAGTCACGGTGATCTTAATGGGTTCTCTCCTTTTCTGAATTTCGAATTACCACAACAAATGTCAGGCGTTGCGAATGGCGTTGATGAGATTCGTAAACAGGTACGTTATAATATTAAATACGGTGCTGATGTAATCAAGTTTGGTGCAAGTGCTGGTGTGCTCTCTGAAGAAGAAAGTGTTGGCGGACCGCAATACACCCAGGAAGAAATGAATGCGCTGGTAGATGAGGCAAAGATGTGGGGCCGCAAAGCCTGTGCTCATGCTCATGGAACAATCGCTATTAAAATGGCAGTGAAGGCAGGCGTTGCTTCTATTGAGCATGGAAGTTTTATTGATGATGAAGGTATCCAGCTTATGAAACAACATGGCACGTACCTGGTGTCTGATATTTATAATGACGATTTCATTATCAGCGAATATGCCAAGCTCGGCTTCCCTGAAAAAATCATTAACAAAGAACGCATGGTAGGACGTCTGCAACGAGAAAATTTTGCTAAAGCCGTAAAGGCAGGTGTTAAGATTGCCTATGGTACCGACGCAGGAGTATATCCGCATGGTGGAAATGGCAAACAGTTTTTCTACATGGTTAAATACGGCCTTACGCCGATGCAGGCCATTCAATCAGCAACCGTTAATGCCGCCGATCTTTTAGGTTGGAAAGACAGAACCGGTTCCATCACAAAAGGAAAATGGGCCGACATCATTGCCGTTGATGGTGATCCTACTGCTGACGTTACCATTCTGGAGCACGTTAAGTTTGTTATGAAGAGTGGTAAGGTTTATAAAAACGAAACATCAAGATAAGATGTCGTTGAAAAATGCGTTCTGTCTGATGAGGTTGGTTGAATACACAAACAACTGTACCTTTATCATTAAATGAACAACCCCTAACAATACATATTATATGAAAACTATTTCTGCAAAAATCTTTCTTATCTGCCTGGTAATTATCTGGGGCTGCGGCCACAAAGAACATGACCACCACGATGAAGCACATGAAGCCGATACTCTTTCAACAGATGCCAATGCAGCTCTGCTCAGTGAGGTTGATAAACTTCACATGGAGACAATGGGTAAGATGGAAGATATCTACAAGAAAAAGGAAGAACTGAAGAAGGAGCTCGAGGGCGCAACAGCTGATAAGAAGAAAGAACTGGAAAACGCTATTGCCAAACTTGACTCGGCCGATCAGAGCATGATGGACTGGATGCATAACTTCAAACCACTGCCAGATAGTGTTGGCACCGAGAAAGCAAGAGAATACCTGGAAACAGAAATGGAAAAGATTAAGAAAGTGAAAGATGATATCCTGGAAGCTCTTGATGCAAAATAACAGGACATTAAGATAAAATCAATACAAGAAGCCATCTCAAAAGGTTGGCTTCTTTATTTTAGTCTCAGTTATCTCAAGGCATATCCAATCTTCTCCGGGTGCGATACTTGAAATACCTGAACACAATAATTGCCGAAGTTGATATAACAAGCAAAGACAACAATACAACAGGAATCAGAAATTCAAGTTTTAACAATTGGTAGTTCTTGTGAAAATATTTGTTCAGATAAGTAATCTCATATCTGGATTCAGAAAGCAGAGCATTATTGCTACACATGAACGTATAATATCCACGGTCACATTTATAGATCGTGATTAAGTATGTTTTATCCTTCTCAAAATAACCACCACAATTACCTCCGTACTTACTTCCCAATATGTTTTCGACATCGCATAATTTTCCTTTATAAGAAAACTCAACATCCAGCGAATAAGAATAAGTAGTATAATTCTCATGCAGCTTACCTTCATGTTCATAAAAACAGGTTACCGAGTCTTCTCTTTCATCTGTTATTTTTCCAATAACAAAGTCATACGCTTTATCAGCCTCCCGACTGATACTTACATGCCCGCAACTGCACGAATAGACTTCAATACTGACAATCATCAGAAGTGTGAGGATAAATGTTTTTTTAATTATCATACTCTGCTAATCAGGTAATAGGCCAAAAGTCACATAGTTTTTATGAGAATCTTGCTACTAAATTTATTTCTCTTTCAAAGACATTACCCCTGTTTATTCAAAGCGCGAAACTGTTACCTTTGCGCTTCCTAATTGAGAACTATGGACTTGAAGTACATTCCTTTGAACGATCTGCATGCCAGCCTTGGCGGAAAGATGGTTCCCTTCGCAGGCTACAACATGCCTGTTCGCTACTCATCTGACATTGAAGAACA
>DATJHZ010000165.1:0-12951 GCA_035493595.1 Cyclobacteriaceae bacterium
TTACCTTTGCGCTTCCTAATTGAGAACTATGGACTTGAAGTACATTCCTTTGAACGATCTGCATGCCAGCCTTGGCGGAAAGATGGTTCCCTTCGCAGGCTACAACATGCCTGTTCGCTACTCATCTGACATTGAAGAACACATGACCGTACGCAATGGCGTTGGCGTCTTTGATGTTTCGCACATGGGTGAATTTCTGGTAAAAGGTCCTCAAGCTCTTGACCTGATTCAACGGGTAACAACCAACGATGCCTCCAAACTTATAGATGGCCAGGCTCAGTATTCCTGCTTGCCAAACAAAACCGGCGGTATTGTTGATGACCTGATCGTATATAAAATAAAAGATAACGACTACATGCTGGTTGTCAATGCCTCTAACATTGACAAAGACTGGAACTGGATCTCTCTGTTCAATACGAAAGGTGCTGAGATGAAAAACATCTCGGATGACCTTTGTCTCTTCGCCGTTCAAGGTCCGAAGGCTGCAGGCATATTGCAGAAATTAACTTCTGTCGATCTGAGCACAATTAAATATTATCATTTCGCCATTGGTCAGTTTGCAGGTGTTGACAATGTTATTATTTCGAATACAGGTTATACCGGCGCTGGTGGTTTTGAAATTTATGTGAACAAGCAATATGCAGAGAAGGTATGGAAAGCCATATTCGATGCTGGCAAGGATGAAAACATAAAACCTATTGGTCTTGGTGCACGTGATACTCTTCGCCTCGAGATGGGCTTCTGCTTATACGGCAATGATATTGATGATAACACCTCTCCTATTGAAGGCGGCCTTGGATGGATTACCAAGTTCACAAAAGAATTCACCAACTCTGATTCGATTAAGAAACAAAAAGAAGCAGGCGTAACCCGTAAGCTGGTTGGTTTCAAAATGATTGATAAGGGCATCCCTCGTCATGATTACGAAATCAAAAATGCTGCGGGTGCTGTTATCGGAAAAGTAACTTCCGGCACTATATCACCTATGCTTGGCATTGGTATCGGGCTTGGTTATGTGGCAACGGAAAATGCTGCTGTTGGCAGTGAGATTTTTATTTCTGTTCGTAACAAAGATCTGAAAGCGGTAGTAAGCAAATTACCTTTGATCTGATTATCAAATCCAATTTAGTTAAGTAGTAAAGCTTCAATAGAAGTTGTAATATCCGTATGAGAACAATTGATGTTTGCCTTAGTCCTGATTTAATGCATTTATATACCGTACACGATAAGACGGTAGTCGTTGTAGATATACTTCGGGCAACATCATGCATGACGACGGCCTTTGCGCATGGTATAAAAAGTATAAAGCCTTTTGCAAAACTTGAAGATTGCCTTGCTGAAAAAAGTAATGGCTTCTTTACTGCAGGCGAGCGCAATGGTGAAAAAGTTGAAGGCTTCGATTTAGGTAACTCTCCCTTTGAGTACATGGATAATAACCTGGTTGGTAAGCAGATTGCTTTTACAACAACCAACGGAACGCAGGCTATTGCAAAATCCGCAGGTGCTAAAGAAATTGTGATTGGTTCATTTCTCAATCTGAATGCTGTAGCTCGGTACATAAGAAAAGGAAGTAATAATATTCTTGTAGTATGTGCTGGGTGGAAAGGCAAAGTAAATCTGGAAGACACACTTTATGCAGGTGCGTTAGTAGAGTTGTTAAAAGATATTACGCAACCAGAATGTGATGCACCTATGGCAGCACAACATCTATATAATCTTGCAAAGCATGACATGGTTGATTTTCTGAAAGACTCAAGCCACGTTAAACGCTTAAACCGTCTTGACATTCATAAGGACATTGTATTTTGTCTCACGCCAGATCAATATGATGTAGTGCCGGTTTTAAGAGATGGTGCTTTAGTAATTTGATTATTTCGTTTAGTCGATAATTAATAATGTCACCCCTTCGGGGTTCTCAGCATTCCATTAATCTCTTACTATAATCATTTCATCCCTTCGGAATTTCATGGTGCTACAATCTCTTCACTATAAAATTCTTCATTTGAGATTTTAGCAATGTTTGAACACATTACAATTCTTTTTCGATCTCATCCATTGCATCATCAAAGTCAAGTGCCTTACTTTTATCAGTTTGATAATTTTCTAATCTTTAACGAATAACATCTTTATGCCATCTTGGCACATCTGAATCCTCAATATCAAAGCCGATGATTTCTACGTCGTTCATTAATCTATACTTTAATATAAATCCCCTTCTTATCTAGAAGCAAACCTACTGACCAGCACACAAACATAAATAACACTGCGAAAGCGCATGATGCATTGATGGGGCTAAAAATGCTTTCTAAAAAATTATGAGCGAGCCAATGTTGTAGATTTGATTCCCCTATCGGGATAAGATAAAGGGTCACAAGCAACAATTCTGACAGGAGATAAATAAACAATGGGTTCTTGCCAAAAACGGTAAAGAAACTTGTCCACTTTTTGTATTTATGAATTTCAACAAAGTAAATCAATGTTGGGAGTAGAATAAGATCAATGCCAACGGTTAGTAATACAAATGAACTTGTCCATAATTTCTTGTTGATCGGGAAAGCCATATTCCACGTGAGGGCTGCAAGAATAAGAATCGCTCCTGCTATTAAAAGCTTGGATACCGTTTCATAACTGTTGCCATGCTTGCGAATAAAATCACCGGCGAGATAACCCACAATAACATTAACAACAGCAGGAAGCGTACTCAATATTCCTTCGGGATCAAAAGGAACACCTTCTCCATGATAGAGATGCTTATCACCAAAAACAAAAAGATCAAGTCTCAACGCTGCATTGCCTGCAAGACTGAACGGATCATTCGGATCACCATACACTTTCATGATAATCCAATATCCAACCAATGCAAGTACACTAAAGACAACAGCTATTCTTTTTGAACCATAATGAATGATAACCGAAGCGATCAGATAACATAATGCTATTCGTTGTAGTACGCCAAGAATGCGTGTATCACTTAAGGGCTTGAACTCATATCCTCCTCCTTGTACTTCACGCACAAAAGGAAACCATGACATGAGATAACCCAAAATAAAAATGATGATCGTGCGCTTCAATGTTTTTGTCCAGAAAACAGAACTACCTTTTACTTCATACTTATGCATAACAAAGGCCATAGCATTTCCCACGGCGAAGAGAAAAGATGGAAACACAAGATCTGTCGGAGTGAATCCATGCCAGCTCGCGTGTAACAAGGGTCCATATACATGACTCCAGTCACCAGCAGAATTAACAATGATCATAAAGCAAATGGTCATGCCACGAAAGACATCCAGTGCGAGGTAACGTTGATTCTCGGCCATTACAAAAAAGTTATAGATTATAAAGCTAAGAAAAAAATTGCACCACAAGGGTGCATAAAACGCAAATGATAGCGGCGTAAGCGCAAAACGAGCAGTGTGTAATTATTAACAAGTACACACCATTTATAAATACTAAGATCTTATTTCAATTTTTCATTCTGATGATGCCTGTCTTTATCACGGATGTTTTTCTTCTCCATATTCTTTTGAAAGGCTTCTGTAAGATCTACACCGGTTTGATTAGCAAGACAAATCAAAACCCAAAGCACATCTGCCAACTCATCTCCAAGATCTTTATTCTTGTCTGATTCTTTTTCTGATTGTTCACCATAACGACGCGCCATGATGCGTGCCACTTCACCAACTTCTTCTGTAAGTATGGCTGTGTTAGTAAGTTCATTAAAATAGCGAACGCCAGTAGTTTTAATCCACTGATCAACTTGTTGCTGAGCTTCCTGAATCGTCATGATGATTATTATTTTTCGAGTTCTTCAAAATCAATATCCAATACTTCGTAGTTCTTCCAACCAATGAAATCGTAATGCCACCACTCCGAACTGTTTACCTTAAAGCCATAACGTTCCATTGTCGAAATGATAAGTTCACGATTTCTTTTTATCAATGGATCAGTTACAGGCGATGTGGGCCATGCAGCTTTTTGAAAAGAGTCATAGCCTGTTGGCATCTTCAGTTCTTCGCCTGTGTTCAAATCAATAATGGTCATGTCTATAGCGCAACCTCTGTTATGACGCGAACCCTTGTAAGGCGATGCAACATAGGTTGTATCATGATATACTTCATAGAATTTTACTGTTGCTTTATACGGCCGATAGGCATCAAAAATTTTTATACCGAGGCCTTTCAACTGTAACTCTGCCTGTGCTTTCCTTACAGCTTCAGCTACAGGCTTGCGGGCAAATGCTCTGGCAGAAGTATAGATTTTTTCTTTTGTGAAATTATTAGTGGTTGCATATCGGATATCAAGAACAACACCAGGAATAAATTTTTCCAGATCGATAAGTTCTTTATTGGGATTGCTCTTAACACTTTGTTTATAGCCTTCTAATGTAGTAGCCTTTAATCCATATTTATTTTGTGCCGATACATTTGCAGCAATACAGCATTGAGTTAAAATCAGAATAAATATGAATGACAACTTTTTCATGATCGTGGAAATATTAATTTCTGTTTTTCGTATCGATAACAATTGTAACAGGTCCATCATTCAGCAAACTTACTTTCATGTCTGCACCAAATGATCCGGTTTGAATAGACTTACCTAAAGCCTTTTCTAACACAACAATAAATCGTTCGTAAATAGGTATCGCAATCTCAGGTTTGGAAGCCTTAAGATACGATGGCCTGTTTCCTTTCTTTGTGCTGGCGTGCAATGTAAATTGACTTACCAGAATAATATCACCACCATCATCTTTCAAACTTACATTCATTACACCTTCAGTGTCATTGAAGATACGAAGGTTTACAATCTTATTGCTGAGCCACTCCATATCTTCTTCACCATCGGCATCTTCTATGCCGAGCAGGATGAGCAAACCCTTGCCTATGCTTGCTTTTATCACCTGATCTATTTCAACTGAAGCAGTTGTTACGCGTTGTATGACAGCTATCATAGTAGCAAGTTATTTTAAGTAAGCTGAAAACAAAAAGACCTTTCCAATTAAATGGAAAGGTCCCTCATATAAAATCGTAGTTCGTAAATCTAAAATCGTAAATCTTAATAGGCTCTTACCAACTTGCCTTCCATATAATTGATATACGAACGGTTTGCTACTTTCATACCACCAGCCGTTGGGAAGTCGCCTGTGAAATACCAATCGCCAGAGTGATGTGGAATAGCTTTGTGTAAGTTCTCAACAGTTTGGAAGACAACCTGTACTTCAGCCTTCATATCATCAGGTCTTACAATGTCAGCGATCTTATCAGAAATCTCTTCATCCGTAAACTGCGCATAAAGTTCTTTCACATAATTTTTAGGACGGTCTTCAAGTCCGGCACGTTGACATTGCTCGTACACTTCACCAAGCAAATAATCTTTACCATGATCTTTCAATAATCCAATCATCGCACGGAAGGCCACGAAGTCGCTCATGCGGCTCATGTCGATACCATAACAATCAGGGAAACGAATCTGAGGTGCTGAAGAAACAACAATAACTTTCTTGGGGTGAAGACGATCAAGCATCTTCAAAATACTTTTCTCTAATGTAGTGCCGCGAACAATAGAGTCGTCAATAACAACAATTGTATCTATGCCCTTCCTGATCACTTCATAAGTAGTGTCATAAACATGCGATACCATTTCATCACGATGTTCGTCATCTGTGATAAACGTACGAAGCTTTACATCTTTGATAACAATTTTTTCAATCCGCGGGCGGAATGATAAAATGTCATCAAACGTATCAACGGATGGTTTGCCGTCAACAATAATTTCTTTTTGCTTGGTGATGAGATAATCTTCAATGCCAGCCATCATACCATAGAAAGCTGTTTCTGCTGTGTTTGGTATGTAAGAGAATACAGTATTCTTAAGATCGAAGTTGATTGCCTTTAACACCTGGGGTACAAGCAGACGTCCAAGTTGTTTACGCTCTCTATAGATATCAGGATCGTTGCCGCGTGAAAAGTAAATGCGTTCAAAACTACACGATTTCTTTTCCAGAGGAGCTAATATCTGATGCTCTGCATACTCGCCATTCTTGTCAATCACTAATGCATGACCGGGCTTAATCTCTTCAATCTGATTATAATCAATATTGAAAGCTGTTTTAATAGCAGGTTTTTCTGATGCCACTACTACTACTTCATCATCTGCATAATAATATGCCGGACGAATTCCTGAAGGATCACGAACTACGAAGGCAGAACCAGAACCAGTCATGCCTGCCATCGTATATCCTCCATCGAAATCTTTACATGCTCTGCGCAGCATGCGCTGAATGTTCAATTCATTCTCAATGATTTCTGATACTTCAAGATTGGTAAACTTGTCTTTATATTTTTCGAAAAGGGCTTGCACTTCTTCATCCAGGAAGTGGCCAATCTTTTCCATTACCGTAACGGTATCTACTTTCTCTTTGGGGTGCTGACCTAATTCAACAAGAATATCGAAAAGCTCTTCAACATTCGTCATGTTAAAGTTACCGGCCATAACCAGGTTACGGCTGCGCCAGTTGTTCTGACGGAGGAAAGGATGCACACTTTCAATGCTGTTAATTCCGTGTGTGCCGTAGCGTAAATGACCCAGCCAAAGTTCGCCTGAAAAGGCTACATTCTCTTTAAGCCATTTTTCGTTTCTGA
Source organism: Cyclobacteriaceae bacterium (assembly GCA_035493595.1). Lineage (GTDB taxonomy): Bacteria > Bacteroidota > Bacteroidia > Cytophagales > Cyclobacteriaceae > DATCRE01. The sequence continues at coordinate 6,639 of DATJHZ010000165.1, forward strand.
ATTTATCTTTGCCTTCTTTAAGGGCACGCTTATATTTTTTTCCGATTTTTTTGAAGAGGTGGGCAACAGGTTGAGGCTTGATGGAGCGATAACGACTGATGTAGCGGTGACCAGGTTTCACATCGATCTTGATATTGGCAATCCCTGCCCCATCCTGACCACGGTTGTGTTGTTTCTCCATCAGGATGTACATCTTGTTCATGGCGAAAGTAGGGCCATATTTTTCGATGTAATACGAGAGGGGTTTTCGCAGTCGAATGAGGGCAATGCCGCACTCGTGTAGAATCTGGTCGCTCATGTTTTTTACGTTAGCCGTTAATAGTAACCCTTGTCTGTCTGTGTTTCATTAATTGCTTAATGATTCACAAGCCCTTGACAGCGGTTTACTGACCATCAAAGCACAAAGGTAATTTTATTAATCCATCCCATCAACATTCCGGGCAGGAAGAACAAAATCAATATGACTAAAACCAAAATGAAGCCAAAAAGATTTTCGAATGTAAGATTATGCTGTTTAAAAGTGCCTGTCGAATCTTTTAAGAAAGCGTAATAAGGTATTCGCAGGTAGTAAAAGAGTGAAATCACCGTATTGAGTAATCCAAAAACAAATAACACCAGCAAAACTGGCTTTCCTGAAATTGAATAGGCTTCCCAAAGTGATGAAAAAATAAAAAGCTTGGCGCTAAACCCTGATGTTGGGGGCAATCCTGTAAGGGAAATAAGCGCTACAAATAATAGAATAGAAGGCCACACCAATTGTTTACCAACGCCTTTGAATTCCGCAATCGTGTGAATGTTGTTTGATTCAAAATACTGAAGAAATAAAAAGACTACCACATTTGCCACAGCATACACTACAGCATAAAATAACATAAAATGAATACCTGAAGGCAATGAAGCTGTAAGGCCAACCAGAAGAAATCCGGATTGTGCTATAGAAGAATATGCCATCATGCGCTTGGCATTTTTCTGTGCCAGGGCTGAGAAGTTTCCTATTGTAATGGTAAGAATTGCGATAGCGCTTATGATCAATTGCCAATCATAAGCAGACTTGCTCATCAAACTTATAGCGAGCAAGAATTTGGTCAGGATTCCGAAACCTGCAAGCTTGGGCACGATGGAGAAAAAAGCAACAACAGGCATTGGTGATGCCTCATAAATATCTGGCGACCAGATGTGCATCGGTGCCGCTGCTATTTTGTAAAGAAATCCAGCTAATGCCAAGAGTAATGCCGTAAACATGAGTGGCGAACTTTTTTCTATCAGCGCAGTGCTAAAGGAAGATGATGTAAAATCAAGTGAACCTGTTAATCCAAAAAGTATCGAAAGCCCATAAAGCATAATAGCCGATGCTATTGAACCAAAAAGAAAATATTTAAGACTCGCTTCAGATGCTTTTTTGTTAAATGAAAAACCTGCCAGAATATAAGAGCTGATGGAAATGATCTCCAGAGAAAGAAATACCATGATAAAGTTTATACTCATCATCAAGAGGTGAGCACCTAAAACAATAGCTAATACTAAAGCATAATACTCTGAAAGCTTGGTCTGAAATTTTCCACGCCATGTTAAAAGCACAACGACTATCGTGCTTGCTTCAATTATTATTTTAAGAAATGTCGAGAATTGATCGACACGAATCATCTCAACAAATAGGGCCGTAGGTTTGATTAGCGTACTCCATTGCGTGAGCATAGCAGTTGCTGATGCAAGCAGAATAATTATGCTGACAATTGAATATGTATGTCTGTGATCAGATGATTTATCACTATCAGTTTTGTTTTCTCTGATGCGGAATACAATACCCATCATCAGAATGAAAAGAATTCCAATACTTAAAATAATTTCAGGAAGAAAGAAAGCAAAGCTTTGCTGAATGGATTCTAATTTTCCGGTGAGCACCTGTTCCACTTTCTTAATGATTAAGTGTTGACCCGATAACTTTACCGTGACTGATCACTACATCCACCAGATATTGTGCGTAAGGATTAATGAAATCTAACAAAGGCTGAGGATAAATTCCAAAGAACAATGTTGCAAGAACTAGCGGCAGCAATACAACATATTCTGATCGGATTAAATCTGGCAACTGTGATGCTGATGTATTTCCTTTAATACTAAACGGACCAAAGAACATGCGTTGAATAGTCCATAAGTAATATGCTGCTCCAAGTATTAAACCTAACGTAGCAATTACAGCAAGACTTGTTGGAAGTAATCCATTTACACTATGTGATTTAAACGCACCAAGAAAAACCATGATCTCTGCAATGAAGCCTGAGAAACCTGGCAATCCCAGTGATGCAAAAAATCCTATTAGCACAACACCAAAATACATGGGCATCTTCGAAGCAAGGCCAGAGTAGTTTGAAATCATCCTATCATTTGTACGATCGTATAAAACGCCGGCAATAAGGAAGAGTAATGCAGAAATAATTCCATGACTCACCATTTGATACATGGCGCCTGAAACCCCTTCTGTTGTTACTGATGCTATACCAAGCAAAACAAAACCCATATGCGATACAGATGAATATGCAATCAATCGTTTAAGATCTTTACTAGCCATGGCATTAAGTGCTCCATAGATAATAGAGATCACACCAACCAAACCAACAAACCAACTCATGTGCAAAGCAGCTTCGGGAAATACAGGATAAGCAATTCGCAGTAACCCATAACCACCGATTTTTAAAAGCAACGCCGCCAGAATTACTGAAACTGGAGTAGGCGCCTCCACGTGCGCATCAGGCAACCACGTGTGAAAGGGAACCATTGGTAGCTTAATACCGAAGCCGATAAATAAAAATACAAATGCAAGCACACGCACATCGAACGATCCAATCTTCCATGCATGATTGGGATCGAGTATTGAATTTGAAATATAGTTGATCGGATTACTCATGTGCAGCATATTGAATGTGTGAGTAATCTTTCCAGGCACATCAGGATCTTGAACGGATATATACAATCCAATCATTACGATTAGAATAAGAATAGAGCCGAGCAGTGTATAAAGAAAGAATTTTATAGAAGCATACTCCCTTCGTGGTCCACCCCAGATGCCGATGAGGAAGAACATAGGCAGCAGCATGAATTCAAAGAAGAAATAAAAGAGTAGAAAATCTAATGCTACAAAACTTCCAATGATGGCGGCGTTCAGAATTAGCAATAAGATGAAATAACCTTTCACACTTTTCTGAATACTGTACGATGCCAGTGTAGCGATCAGCATGATAGGAACTGTTAATGCCACTAAGGGAAGATTCAATCCATCAAGTCCTACAAAATACTCAGCTTTTAAAACGCCCCAAGTTCCAAGATCAATGGTAATCCAATTATGTTGCTCGACAAATTGTAATGAAGCTCCGGCTTTATAACCTGTAAGGATCATCACAAGAAAAACAAGTTGTACAAAACACGCACCTGCCGCCAGACTAAAGAAGACACCTTTCTTTTCTGCCGGAATAAACAAGGCTATGAGCGCTGCCAGCAGTGGAGTAAAAATCAATAATGAAAGTAAATAATGCTGCATCAATAGCGGTGAATTAAATCAACATCGAAATTAGAAAAATAATAATACCCAGCACGGCCCAAAATATATAAAGCTGAATTTTACCTCCCTGAAATGAACGGGTAACTGACCCAACACTACCTGCAACTCGCGCCATACCATTAACGCCTCCATCAACAATATATTTATCAAACCAGCTTATGACATGAGCCAATGTTACATTCACCAATACAGTGGCATGAATAAATCCATCAACCCAACGTATATCAATCTTCTCGGTAAGTGCTGTCAGTTTGTTAACAGGAACTGTAATAATGACTTCATAGATTTTATCGAGATAAAAGCTGTTATAAAGTAATTGACTTAGAGCTGACGTTGATGATTCAATTGATCTGTTCCTGAAGTAGAAATATGAAACTACAAGAGCAAGTAAAACCCAGCCTGCTGATATTACTGTGGTTAATGAGATTCCATCTTCTGGTGTGACCGATAAAGTATGGTATAGCCAACCGTGAAACTCACTTGGATTTGGTGAGACTATAAACCATAACGAACACACAGAAAGAATAATCAATGGCATCCGCATCACAAATGGCACTTCACCAAACTTAACAGCCTGACCGATGATTGCTTTTGTTCTATTCTCACCAAAGAAGACATACCAGATTAATCTGAAAGTATATAGCATGGTTAAAAACGGAATAGCAAAAGCACTGATGACAATGAACCACTTCCATGAAAGTGAAGTACCCGCCCACGCTGTTACTGAATTTAATATAGCATCCTTTGAAAGAAAGCCCGAGAAGAATGGTAAGCCACTCAATGCTGCACCGCAAATCAGAAAAGTAATGAATGTAACAGGTAGTTCTTTTCGAAGTCCTCCCATCGTGCGAATATCCTGCACATCAAAATGCTGATGTGTATGATGTTCGAGTTGATGAAGAGAATGGATAATGGCACCTGCGCCTAAAAATAATCCTGCTTTAAAGAAAGCATGTGTAAACAAATGGAGCATCGCAGCCTGCGGTGAGCCTGTGCCGACAGCAAGAACCATAAATCCTAGCTGCGACAATGTTGAGTATGCCAAAATCTTCTTGATGTCGGTTTGCACCAATGCCGATAGTGAAGCTATCAATGCTGTGATCGTTCCTATTATGGCCACTACTTGTAATGCTTCGGGTGTAAACAAGAAAAATAATTTTGCTAACAAATAAACACCGGCTGCCACCATCGTTGCTGCGTGAATTAATGCGGAGACTGGCGTGGGTCCTTCCATGGCATCCGGTAGCCAGGTTAGTAATGGAAACTGTGCTGACTTACCAATAACACCACAGAACAAACATAATGTCGCAGCAGTTTGCCATGAATAAATTTCAACATGATGGAGCGACTCTAAATTGAATGAACCAGCATTGGCCCAGATGATCATCAGGCCAATCAAAAAACCTGCGTCGCCAATACGATTGAATATAAATGCTTTCTTTGACGCTGCACCAGCTGCTGGCTTATCATACCAATGACCAATGAGCATATAAGATGAAAAGCCTACAAGTTCCCAGAATACAAAAAGTAAAAGGAGATTATCAGCCAGAATCAAACCCAACATTGAAAATGTAAAGAAGCCTAACATGGCAAAGTATTGCTTCACATTTTTATCACCTGCCATGTAGCCTGTTGAATAAAGATGTACCAGAAATGAAACAATGGTAACGACAGGTAACATGAGTACTGTTAATGAATCCACATGAAAACCAACAGTAAAGTGAACCTTACTGAGACTAAACCAGGTTGTTGCTATAGACCAGTACTCATGGTTGTTTAAAATAGTAAGTGATACACTGCAGGCCATAATCATGCTTACAAATAAAAGAAGCAGTGAAGTGATTGTTACGACCCAGGAGTATCGGTTGGGAATAATACATGCCAGAATAAATGAAATCAACGGAAGGCAGAGCGCTGCTATCGTACAGCTTACAGTCCAGTTTGAGTTTATTATTTCTGTTACCATCAGTCTTTTAATTCACTTATATCATCCGGAACAGAAGTCTGATAGTGTTGATACACTCGCAGTATAATGGCCAACCCCACTGCTGCTTCACTGACAGCAACGATAATAACAAACAGTGCAAAGAACTGTCCTTTAAAAAGCGCAGGGTTAAGCTGATTAAAAGCTATAAGATTTAAGTTGCTTGCATTGAGCATAAGTTCAATACCCAGCAAAACTACTATGGCATTGCGTTTCATGATAACAACAACAAGGCCCGTTGAGAATAACAGCGCACTTAGAAACAGAATGTGATGTATGGGCTGCATACTCAACTCTTTTGTTTTAATGATGCCGTTACTGAAGCGCCTATCAATGCTACCAGCAATAAAATACCGGCGATTTCAAATGGTAACACATAATCACTCATTAATAATACACCAATTTGCTGATAGGTATTTTGCACACCTAGCGCTGCGTTGCTCGTAACCTGAAAAGATTCACTTGCAAACAATCTGATGAAGAGCGATAGAAAAAAAATTCCAACAAGTGATGCCGAAAGCACGTGCTGATTACCAACCTGCAGAGGCTTGCCCGAAATCTTTGTTGTAAGCATAATACCAAATACAATGACTACCAGAATACCACCCGCATAAATCATAAGCTGTGCTACTGCCAGAAATTCAGCAAAGGTTAAAACATATATACCAGCGATGGCAAGGAGACAAACTACAAGCAGCAGTGCTGCGTAAAATACATTTCTGATAAAAATGATACTGATGGCCGAGATGGCCGCTACGGCTTCAAAGAAATAA
>DATJHZ010000166.1:0-3291 GCA_035493595.1 Cyclobacteriaceae bacterium
TCAAAGCCACTCTGGCAAAGTAAAATTTCCACTATCAAAAATGAGAATTAAAATACATCATCATACAAAGAAGATAATTTTTGTATGCTTAGTAATACTGGGATCCCAACTCAATCTGCGAGCCCAAACAATGTCAAAAGAAGAATTAATCTTTCTAACTTCAGAATGGAAAGGTGAACGCTTTTCAGATGGACGTCCAAAAATTTCTGATGATATAATCAACAGAGCTAAAAATATTTCCGTTGACGATGCCTGGACAGTTTTGCGCAATGAAGGATACACTTGCCAGTTTGATGGCAATTGGAAAATGGTTCACAATGATGTTACCATTGCAGGTCGTGCACTCACTGCCATGTTTATGCCCAGTCGCCCTGACATGGAGAAAAAAATAAAAGAGCGAGGTGCTAAAGAAGGACGCATTGGTAATACAAATGCTTGGCCCATCGATCTCTTGTCTAAAGGTGATGTATATGTTGCTGATGGCTTTGGAAAAATAAATGAAGGAACATTAATGGGTGATAACCTGGGGAATTCTATTTACTCTAAATCCGGAACAGGTGTAGTCTTCGATGCAGCCGCACGCGACCTTGATGGTCTCTCAAAAATTGAAGGCTTCAATGCTTTTGTTCGCGACTGGCATCCTTCTTATCTTCAGGATGTAATTCTGATGGGGCTTAACACACCTGTACGAATAGGCAAAGCCATTGTATTACCTGGTGATCTTGTGCTCGCCAAACAAACTGGTGTAGTATTTATTCCCGCTCATTTAGCTGAGAAAGTAGTGAGCACAGCAGAGTTCATTATGCTTCGCGATCGTTTCGGGCATGCTATGCTTATAGAAGGTCGTTATACTACAGGTCAGATCGACAGTCAATGGACAGATGACATTAAAGAAGCTTTTATAAAATGGATTAACAAAAATGCTCCAGAGATTCCATTGAAAAGATCTGATATTGATGAATTCATGAAAAAGAGAACATGGTAAATTCTATATCTTTTAGAAACGCAATACTCAGTGTATCAGTGTTGTCTTTTCTTGCAGCCATCATCTACGCTTTTGTCAAAAATTTTGAATTGATGGGTCTGCTGTTAGGAGCAGGTTTTGTAACAGCATCTATTGGCTTTAAGACATTTGAATCTGTTAAAAAATTCTCCTACCCTGCTATGATCTTTGCTGCCGTAACAATGGCCTTAACATTCCCGAAGTATTTCATAGCAGTCAATGGCTTTGCATTAGAAAAAATGATATTGCCAGTAATGCAGATAATTATGTTTGGTATGGGCACGGCCATTAGCATTCATGATTTTATTGGTGTCGCTAAAAATCCTAGAGGAGTTTTTGTTGGTGTCACCAGTCATTTTATTATTATGCCCTCATTGGGGTTTTTATTGGCAAGTATTTTTCCCTTCTCACCCGAGATAGCCGCAGGAATTATTCTTATTGGATGCTCGCCTGCAGGAATGGCCTCCAACGTTATGTCGTACATGGCGAAAGCTAATCTCGCGCTTTCAATTACCATCACCACCGTATCAACGCTTCTGGCTCCATTGTTCACACCACTGTTAATGAAATTTCTCGCAGGAGAATTGATCAACATTGAAGTTTTTAAAATGATGTTTGACATCTTTAAAATTGTAATCATTCCAATATGCTTAGGTCTTCTTTTTAACAGATTGTTCAGCAACAAAATAAAATGGATGAAGGAGGTAATGCCCGTTGTCTCCATGACTGGCATTGCATTCATTATCGTTGTCATTACAGCAGCAGGCAGAAACAGTCTTCTTGAAATAGGAATATTGTTAATCTTATCTTCCATCATTCACAATACGGCAGGATATGCAATCGGGTATTGGTCAGCACGATTATTCAAGATGGCTGAAAGAGACTGTCGTACCGTAGCAATTGAAGTGGGCATGCAAAACGGTGGACTAGCATCTGGTATAGCCCGAGAAATGGGAAAGATCGCCACAGTGGGTTTAGCATCAGCTGTATTTGGACCGCTCATGAATATTACCGGATCATTATTGGCATCGTGGTGGAAAAATAGAGACCCGGATAGTTCCGCAATGAAGACTGATTCATTAGCCCTCTAAGTAATCTCTTAAACAAAAATAAAGAGGTCTGTAAAAATAAATTCATTTTATTGTAAGGGTCAGGCGGGTATTATCTGTATTACCTGCATTATGATACCTCAGGAAACTCCCACGGAGGAGATAAAGCAGCTAATATTAAGATTCCTTGAAGGAGAAGCTTCCGATCAGGATGTTTCAGACTTACAGGTTTGGTTACAGGAAAGTGCGGGTAACCGTTTGTATTTTGATGAAGTCAACAATGCGTACCAGGCATCCGTAACACTTCATCGGTTCAATCAGCAAAAAATTGATCAGGCATGGTCAAAACTTTCAGAACAACTTGACACTGAACAGCATGTCAAAGAAGTAAACTTTTTCCCACGTGTTAGTCAGTTTCCTTTCTTTAAAATTGCTGCATCCATTTCTATTCTTTTGTTATCATCATTTCTGATCTTCTGGTTGCTTGGTAAAAAAGAGACTTTGCTCAATACAATTGTTCAGAATAACGAAAGAAACAGTATTCAAATAGTTCTGCCCGATAGCTCTGTTGTCTGGCTTAACTCATATAGTTCTCTGGTATATCCCACCGCGTTCGACAAACATTCAAGAGATGTAACACTAAAGGGAGAAGCTTTCTTCGATGTTAAGAAAGGTAAAAAACCTTTTATTGTGCATACTCAAAACATGCAGGTACGTGTTAAAGGTACCCGCTTTAATGTTGAAGCCTACACGGATAATCCCAGCGCTAAAACAACCTTAGAAGAAGGTAAGGTTGAGTTATTTGTAAACAATAGCAACAAGAAATACATATTAAAGCCTGGTGAACAAATCATCTTTAACGCGCCACTTAATAAGGTCAGTCTGAGAAAAGTAAAAGCTGACAACTTTTCTGCATGGAAAGAAAAACAACTTGTTTTTGACAACACACCGCTGCAAGAAATCATTCCCAAGCTTGAAAATAGATTTAGCGTTGCAATTTCTGCGGATGACGAATTAGCTGCGACTGAACGCCTTTCTCTTACCATTGAGAATGAAACCCTCGATGAAGTTTTAGAGCTGGTAAAACTCGCGTCACGGCTCAAGGTTAAAAAAGAAAAAGGACAAATCATTTTATATGAATAGATAATAATTAAAGCCTTTACAAAAACCATAAACTATGCATTGTATTTACGTTACCCAAACCAAGCGTGTTTTTACCAGGCCAATCACACTAAGCCT
>DATJHZ010000167.1:0-43479 GCA_035493595.1 Cyclobacteriaceae bacterium
TGGCGCTGTAGCTACTGACTATGTAAACGCTATCGATGCTGTTGGGCGCGAAGATTTGTTTTATGGATATACAGGCGATGATGTATTAACACCAACTGCGGATAATGAATACTTAGTCAGCATTTGTAATGTGGCGAAGAATAATTCTAAAGTGGTGTTAGCCACAGATTATTGCTCTACACATTCGAAAATGGATGACTCTTATACGAAGAATCAAACGGCAGGCTTTATCTCATTTGCCGCTGATCATCGTGAGTTAGATAATATTCCAGATTATCCAACAACACCTCACAACGAAAATGCAGACAACGTTACGAGCATCAGTCAGGTAAAGAATTTTCTTTACTTAATAAATCCATCTTCTTTCAGCACTAAGCAAGCATTTTTGGATGCGATAAAAGCAACTAATTATGATTTAGTGTTGATTGATTTGTTTTTCAATAATGAGCAATTGACTGCTGAGGACATCACTCTTCTTAAAACAAAAAAGAATGGTGGTAGCAGGATGGTGATCTGTTATATGAGCATTGGTGAGGCTGAGAACTATAGATACTATTGGAGTGATCTGAGTAAAAGTCTTATCTACAAAGAAAATCCAGATTGGCCGGGTAATTATTCAGTTCGCTATTGGGAAGCTGCATGGAAGCAGGTTATTTATGGCAATGATCAATCGTATACAAAGAAGATATTGAATGCCGGCTTTGATGGAGTTTATCTTGATATCATTGAAGCTTATGAATATTTTGAATAGACCTTAATTTACATTTATGCAATACAATGTTATCGTTATTGGCTCAGGTCCTGGTGGGTATGTAGCCGCTATTCGTTCTGCTCAACTTGGATTCAAAACAGCCATCGTTGAAAAGTATGACACACTTGGTGGAACATGTTTAAATGTTGGATGTATTCCATCGAAGGCATTGTTAGATTCATCTGAACATTTTATCAATGCTAAAGATCATTTTCAGGAACACGGCATTGAGATACCTGCACCAAAAGTAAATCTTACGCAAATGATTAAGCGTAAGGGTGATGTTGTGAAAGCCAACGTTGATGGGATTGCTTTTCTGATGAAGAAGAACAAAATAGATGTTCATACTGGTGTAGGTTCATTTGTTGACAAGAATACTATTAAAGTCACAGCAAAAGATGGAAAGGAGACATCCATCACCGGTGAGAAAATAATAATTGCCACTGGTTCAAAGCCAACGCCGCTTCCTTTTGCAGCGTTTGATAAAAAACGGATTATCTCCAGTACAGAGGCGTTAGAATTAAAAGAAATACCACAGCATCTTATTGTTATTGGTGGTGGAGTTATTGGTATGGAATTAGGTTCTGTGTATGCACGTCTTGGTTCTAAAGTTACTGTTGTTGAATTTTTAGATAGCCTTATACCAACGATGGATGCAACGCTTGGCAAAGAACTTCAAAAGGTTGCTAAGAAGTTGGGTATGGATTTTTATTTAGGTCATAAAGTAACAGCAGTCGAAAATAAGGGCAAGGAAGTTTTAGTAAAGGCTGAACCTAAAAATGGAGGAGCAGCTCTTGAATTAAAAGGTGACTACTGTTTAGTTAGCATAGGAAGAAGGCCTTACACAGATGCTCTTGCTCTTGACAAAGTAGGTATTGAAACAGTGAAAGGCCAGATACCGGTTGATGATCATCTTAAAACCAAAGTTGATAATATTTATGCTATTGGCGATGTAGTGCGCGGTGCCATGCTTGCTCACAAAGCTGAAGAAGAAGGTGTAATGGTTGCTGAACAATTAGCAGGACAGAAGCCTCATATTAATTACAATTTAATTCCAGGGGTTGTTTACACATGGCCTGAAGTAGCCAGTGTTGGACAGACTGAAGAACAACTTAAGACACAAGGTCGTGCTTATAAAGTAGGCAGCTTTCCATACAAAGCATTAGGACGTGCAAGAGCTAGTGGTGATACTGATGGATTAGTTAAGATTTTGGCCGACAAGCAAACAGATGAGATATTAGGTGTTCACATTATAGGTGCGCGTGCTGCTGATATGATTGCTGCAGGTGTTACTGCAATGGAGTTCCGCGCTTCAGCTGAAGATATTGCTCGTACATCGCATGCTCATCCTACTTATATGGAAGCCGTTAAAGAAGCGTGTCTTGCTGCAACTGCCAACAGACCGATTCATATGTAAGCATAGATTAGTCTATTAATAGATCCTTTATGATGCCTTGGAAAAAACATTTTCCAAGGCATCATCTTTTTATACCAAACAAAGTCTTCTGGATTTGTTATCAACAGATCATTACCTCAAACGGTATTGAACGAAACTCCTTATGGCTAGTGCTATCACAACAGGAATGAGAGCATAATGTAACAGCTGTGGCAGAATCGGCCACATCACCAATACAAAAACGGTGATAGCAGTTGATGTTAAGAAATATTTCTTTAGCCATGCGGGTTGTTTAATAAAGGCAATGGCAGCAATGAGATGTGTTGGCAATGCCCAAAGAATATTCAAATTGTCAGCAGCAGCTTTATGATCTGTCGCAACCCAGAGAAATAAAAGTAAGGTTCCAATCAGACCTACAACTGTGAATAGAATTGCATCAAACCATGTTGATATCTTTTTTCTTTTGAAATCATAAATAGCGAGGATAATGGCCATTACAGCAAGCGCTGAGAAAAAATAAACAGGATTTGGAAGAGATGGGTCTGGTTCTATCTCTCTTGATTCATAAACAGAAATAGTTTCTTTAACCAAGGGAACAGTCGTGTCTCCTTTTTTTATGGTTGCGTGATTAAAGCCTGATTCAACATAATCAGGCAGAAACATGTATTCGAGAGGTGATGCTTTTTTGTCCATCGGCAAGCCCAAACAAATATCAATTCCTAAATCTCCCCAGGGCTGTTGCTTTAAATAAATATCTGTAAGCTGACGAATGGTATAATCTGTTTTAATGTATGATCCATCAAACGTAACATCATTGCCAAATACTTTTAAGATAACATCTCGCATTTTGGTCGCGCAATTATCGTAGAAGTAATCGTAGAAATAATGTTCATTCTCGGGTTTCGCATTCCATTGCAAGAAATCATAAACCTTCTGTTTTTGCTCTTGTGTTAAATTTAAAACCTGCTCGTGGATATATCTGTTATGTGCGATGTAGTGGTCTCTGAACAATTGAAAATCATGCACACCAAGTTGATAGTTGAGATGACCTCTTGTAAAATTCAGATAGAAGTTAGGTTGGTTAAAATCAAACACTCCATAATTGTAAACCTCATCAATGCCAGTATTAGGATCTGAGATATGAAAGGCACTATGTCCAAACGCAGAGTATAACTCTTCCTGGGTTGGACCACAGGTTAATACTGATACTTCAGTCTGATCTGATAATTGAATGGTTTGCGAATAGGCCGTTGCAGAATAAATCAGGGCTAAAAAGATGGCTAACTTTCTCATGAAGTCAATTTACATATGTCGAAAGATAAGGACAATCAATTACTCAACAGAAAGTTTTAGAGGTTATCTTGCGCTATGATCGGTGGATTAAATGATAGCGTAAATCTGGTGTCAAAACTTTCATTGAAGAAAGTATTTAATGGGGCATCTGTGTTATCCAGCTACTATCAATCACGGATTACAGGTTCGCCTCAGATTAAAGGTATGCCCGTGAGCATATCAATAGAGCCAACAACATCATGCAATTTAAGATGCCCTGAATGCCCAAGTGGTTTACGATCTTTCACAAGGCCAACGGGTATGCTAAATCAAAGTGTCTTTCAGAATGTGATTGATCAGCTATCACCAACACTGCATTATCTTACTTTTTATTTTCAAGGTGAACCATATTTGAATCCACAGTTTTTAGACATGGTGAATTATGCATCTGAGAAAGGTATATACACTGCAACATCAACCAACGCACATTATCTAAATGATGAGGCTGCTCGTAAAACAGTAGAGTCAGGTTTGGATAGATTGATTATATCGCTTGATGGAACAACGCAGGACACGTATGAATCATATCGTATTGGCGGTAAGCTTGACAAGGTAATTGAAGGAACAAAAAATATTATTAAGTGGAAGAAAAAGCTAAAATCGAAAACACCTCATGTAGCTTTTCAGTTTTTAGTTGTTAAGCCTAATGAGCACCAGATCCCGGATGTTTATGCGTTGGCAAAGGATCTTGAAGTAGATCAGGTTCTTCTTAAAACAGCGCAGATCTATGATTTTGAAAATGGATCGGATTTAATTCCAACACTTGATCAATATTCACGCTATCGAAAAAATGGAGATAATACTTATTCAGTTAAAAATAAATTACTGAATCATTGCTGGAAGATGTGGCATAGCTGTGTTATCACATGGGATGGTAAAGTTGTTCCTTGTTGCTTTGATAAAGATGCTCACTTTGTTTTAGGTGATCTTTCTAAAAACAGTTTTGAAGAAATTTGGTACAGTGATAAGTATGCGGAATTCAGACGCTCGTTGTTAACATCACGAAATGAAATAGAAATCTGTAAGAATTGTACGGAAGGAACTAAGGTGTGGGGATAAGATTAGCTCTTGGTAAGTTGCCCCTTGGCTTTTAACTGCTCTTCAATTTTATTGAAATCAACAGCATTGCATTTGCCACAACCTGTAGCACAAGATTTAGCGTGGAAACTCCGATAGATCAGCCTTCCTACATAGAAGACTGCTCCGAGAAATATGGCGCCAATGATTATTTGCTGAATCATGCTCAAAATTAGTTATTCTTCCTGTTCTAGAACGTTAAATCAATCAGAATAATTTCATTACTAAAAGCTGGCTATTGAATATGATTAGAATTTCTTACCTGGGAAATAAGCAACTTCACCAAGTTCTTCTTCAATTCTGATTAATTTCTAGTTATTTCGGGTTAGCTCGTTTGTTTGTCACCAGTGTTTAGGGTGGTTGCTGGTTCGAAAAGCATAGCATGAATTTTATTTTCCGCTACGGGTCACTAATTAAGTCTTATTGTCAGCGAGCTTGCCAACTCCTCCCAAATAGTCACCTCTAAGAAGTTGATCTTTGGTGACAAACGATTCTGCCGACATGCACTCGACTTTGGAATTTACCTAAACCAAACAATAAAACGAGGTTGGGTAGTAAGCGCTTTCCTTTTTCACTGAAGTCATTACAGTTCAGTACTGTTATCAACCTAAACGTTTGCAAATTCAAATGGTATTCTGTACGTTGAAAAATTTTGCGGTAACTATTTTGAAAGTCATAGATTTAAAAAGGAATGTTCGCTGAATAAGTATTATCAGTTTATTCAAAACCTGTCTCAGTATACAGATCTGCTGATCGATGAGTTATACTCAAGGGTAATACACCCGTGATTGAAACAGATCGCCATGGTACGGTCAAGCACACAAAGACTTGCACCTAATAATCTTTGGCTGTGAATTTTATTAAGGCTACAATGGGTCGTAGAAAAAATAGATAAAATAAATTGATACCGGTCTTTGTTGATAGTAAAAATTACAAACACAGGTTCGATTTTTAGATAGATAGATATTAAAAAATGGAAAGTAAAGTGGTGATGAGTCGAGCAATTGGAGACGTTTCAAAAATTTCATTTTCAGGAACTACATCAAAAAAAAGAATAGTCATAAGATTCGCTGAAATTAAATATCCAGACTTAACAGAGTTTAAAGGAAATACCGGGATGATTATGATTGAAAATATCCGGGCCGCAATGGCGCAGGATATTTGTATTACAAAAGGAGGAAATGAAAGAATTCGTCCACATTTTATTTTTGAATTGCGTGAATACAACATCCGGATTGATGTCTTGTCTTATATAAAGAAGAAGTCTTACTGTAACGTTTGAGTTACTAACGCTATCATAACATATTTCACCGAAGCCATGTCGATATTTCAATACATTGTTCTTGATGACCGTTCCAGTACCCCAAAGTATTTGCAGCTGGCAAATTCAATCATTAATGGGATTTTAAATGAAAACATAAAACAAGGTGACCTTCTTCCATCTCTTAATGAATTAACTTTTGAATTTGAAATTTCTCGCGATACCGCTGAACGAGGATATAGATACCTAAAAGAAGCCGGTATACTTGGTGCGGTGCAGGGAAAGGGATATTACGTAAAAAATGCAGAGATCAATACCCAACGTAAGGTCTTTTTACTTTTTAATAAACTCAGTCCGCATAAAAAAATTATTTATGATTCTATAGCTGCATCGCTATACAATAAGGCTCAGATCGATCTGTATATCTATAACAATGACTTTTTCTTTTTCAAGAAACTTCTTACATCAAAAACGGAAAGCTATACACACTATGTTATTATTCCCCATTTTATAGAAGGAGAGGAATATGCGAACGAAATCATTAACACTGTTGACAAGAAAAAATTAATCATCCTTGATAAACTGCCACCGAAAGTTACAGGTGAATTCGCGGCGGTTTTTGAAAACTTCGAAAAAGATATCTTTAGTGCATTGCAAGAAGCGCTTCCGAAGCTGTTAAAGTATCATACCCTAAAAATTATTTTTCCACAGTACTCATACTTTCCTTTGGAAATAATAAAGGGTTTTATAAATTTTTGTAATAGCTACGCATTCAATAGTAAAGTCGTTCATTGTATTGAGGATGAACCAATCGAAAAAGGAGAAGTTTATATCAATCTTATGGATGACGATCTGGTTACACTCATTGAAAAAATACTCTTAGCCAAGTTAGATGTAGGCATTGATGTAGGCGTTATTTCATACAATGAAACGCCGTTGAAAAAGATTATTTTGAACGGCATCACCACGATATCTACGGACTTCAAACTTATGGGTGAGAAAACAGCGGACCTTATACTGAACAATAGAAAAGAACATATCGAAGTGCCATTTAAGCTGACATTGCGGCCGTCACTATAGTACGTTGCAGCACCGTGTTAGCCAACATCAAATTATTATAAACTTTTAGTTTCACCGCAATATCTGAGTGCTTCAGATTCACACCTGTCCTTTAAATTTCTAAAATCATCCCGAGCTAATTTTTTCATGCATAAGGTATTTGTCATTTCATGGCGAAGTGTAGCACATCATAACAGATCATAACACTACATAACAGATCATAACAGGCCTCTCCGCATTCGTTTGCACCTTCGTAAGGTTCTACAGATAATTCTAACCCTAAATAACTATGACCTATGCGAAGAAATTTTACATCTCAATCAAAGACACTGCTATTATTAACAATTGTGTTGATAACATTCATAGATTATGGCCGATCTTATGCTCAAAGTAAAAAGGTATCGGGTCATATCACATCCGCAGATGACAACCAACCACTTCCTGGCGTAAACGTGCTTGTTAAAGGCACTACAATTGGTACAACAACAGACTCAAACGGTGCTTATTCTCTTGACGTGCCTGGCAGCGACGACGTACTGGTATTTTCATTTATTGGTTATTCGCCTCAAGAAATTGCTGCGAACACCAATACTATCATTGATGTAGTTTTAGTTACCGACATAGCGAGCCTTCAGGAAGTCATTGTAGTGGGATATGGATCACAACAAGAAAAAGAAGTAACAGGTGCGATTCAGCAAATCAATGGGTCGGAGATGAAAGATTTGCCAGTGGCACAATTTACACAGAAGCTGCAGGGGCGGATGGCTGGCGTTCGAATTAATCAAGGAACGGGGCGTCCTGGTCAAGGTCTTAATGTTCAAATTCGTGGTGCAGCGTCATTAACAACCGGATCTTCTCCGCTATATGTTGTAGATGGATTTCCGATTGTGGGTGATATCGCAAATATCAATCCTGATGAAATCGAAACCATTACTGTACTAAAAGATGCGGCATCTACATCGTTATATGGGTCAAGGGCAGCTTTTGGCGTTGTTCTTATCACAACAAAAAAAGCAAAAAGCGGAACGACAAATGTTAGTGTCGATGCTTATACAGGTTTTCAGACTGTTCCTCAAAAAGGCAGACCAGATATGATGAATGGAAGCGAATGGGCCCAATTTAAAAAAGAATCATTGGAAGACAGAGGACAGACTGTGCCTGCAGAATTTCAAAATCCACAACAGTATGGAAAGGGGTACAACTGGTACGACGCTATGTTAAGAACAGGAAGGATCAATAACTATAGTATTTCGATGAATACCAGTAAAGAAAAGTTTAAGGCTAGTGTTGTGGCGGGCGTTTTCGATCAGAAGGGAGTGATGCTTAATTCGGACTATAAGAGATTTTCTCTTCGTGTTAATACATCCTTTGACTTAAATAAAAATATCAGAGCTGGCTTTAATGTTGCGCCAACCTATAGTTACGGTAATTCACCCTCCTCAGATGGACAGTTCTTTGGCAGTGGTGGACTGTTACTTAACGCTATGCTAACGCCACCTGTCGTACCTTATCAGAATAGCGATGGCAGTTACCCGGTAGCAGTTACAACGCCCGGCATTACAACCTTCCCCACTCCTAACTGGGTGAGGTCGATAAGAGATATAACCAGCAAAAAAAATGAAAACAGACTCTTATCTAACGGTTATGTTGAATGGGAGCCAATCCAAAAACTGGTTTTTAAGTCAAGTATCAATATCGATATGGGGCAAACACTGAATCATTTCTTTCAGCCATCAACTGCCGGACGCGCTTTTGCTTCCGCACCGAGTGCGTTAGGTGCTAACCTATCGGAGACTAACTTCCAGTATTGGTCTTGGCTTTCAGAAAATACGCTGACATGGACTAAGCAGTTCAATCAACATAATTTTGAAATTCTTGGAGGATATACCGTTCAAAAATACAGAAGTGATTACAGTAACATTAGCGGTTCAAATTTCTCAGATGATCGGGTCCAGACTATCAATGCAGCGTTGGTTAAGAACAACCCAACAATGGATATTCAGGAGTGGAGTTTGTTATCGTACCTAGCTAGGTTAAACTACAATTATAAAGACAAATACTTTTTAGCTGCGAGTATTCGAACGGATGGTTCATCTCGCTTTGGAAAAGATAACAAATGGGGAAGTTTTCCTGCTGTGTCAGCGGGTTGGATTATCAGTGAAGAATCATTTGCTAAAGGAACAAGTTGGTTGTCATTTCTTAAGGCTCGCGCCAGCTACGGAATTACGGGGAATAATAATATTGGTAACTACACTCAGTATAATTCAGTAAGTGGATCTAATGCAGTATTTAACAACACAACAGTCAGCGGAATTGCAGTAACAAACTTGGGAAATACAAAACTCGGTTGGGAAAACACGAAACAATTAGATGTGGGGCTTGATCTGAATATTTTCCATGATCGTATTTCCTTTACCTATGACTATTATCAAAAACTCACAGATAACTTATTATATACTCTCGCAGTACCGATTGAATCAGGATTCTCAACGTTCACAGGCAACGTTGGAGAGGTCAAGTTTTGGGGACATGAATTCAGTATCAGTACAAAGAATTTAGAAGGTAATTTAAAATGGAGAACAAACTTCAATATCTCGTTTAGCGACAACAAAGTAATGGCTTTATCGACATTGAGCGACAGCCTTTTTGTTTCGCAAGGTGTTGTTAACACCCTTACCCGAGTTGGTGGTAGAATTGGGCAGTTTTATGGCATGGTTCAGGAAGGCGTATATGTTAATCAGGCAGACTTTGATGCTTCGCCTAAGGCTGTCGATTCTCAGGTTGGTACAATTAAATTTCGTGACGTGGACGGTAATGGAAAGATTACTTTTGGCAACTCCGGTGCCGACAGGACTGTGATCGGAAATCCTTTTCCTAAGTTTATTTTCGGATTCACTAATAATTTTTCATACAAAGGTTTCGATCTTTCTATCGTAGTAGCAGGTTCCTATGGTAACAAGATCGCGGCTATTACTGAACAGGGTACCAGTAATTTGGATGGAGTATTTAATGTTCTGAAAGGTGTGAAAGATCGCTGGCGTTCACCGGAAAATCCTGGATCAGGATTGTACGGCAAGACTACAGCGTCGACAGGGCGTGAACGCGACGAGTTTCATACCAGGTTTATTAAAGACGGCAGCTACCTTTCAGTCAAAAATATTACACTTGGTTACAATGTTCCTGTGAAGGCAGCTAAATTCGTGAATAGCGTTCGTCTATATGCCAGCGTTCAACAAGCTCTAGTATTTACCAAGTACCCATACGGCAATCCAGAAGTAGGCATTGATTCGAATGGGAATCAACCTGGATCTACTTTGCAAGGATTGGATTTTTCCGCCTATCCGGTGCCAAGGACTTTTACTTTCGGCATAAATATCAGTGTTCAGTAATTTTCAAATCTAAAATTTTTACGACAATGAGATTCAAATTTATATTATCAATGACATTCATTTGTTCATTGTACAGCTGTGATAGTAGCTTTCTTGAAGTGCCATCAAAAACTTCCCTGACTGCATCGATTTACTTTAAAACAAAAGATGATTTTCAGCAAGCTATTAATGGCGCGTATGGACCATTGCTAGGACTGTATGGAGGAACTTCGGGTGCATGGGCTATGGGAGAAATGCGATCAGATAACACTACCTACAAGTACAACTCTAACGACAGAGGCACTATTGCACCTGAATTTATCAAGGATTTTCTGGATGATGCAACGAATCCTGTGAGCTCAAATAAATACAATCAGAATTATATCATGATTGCGAGAGTAAACCAGATTCTTGATTTGATAGATGGTGTGGAGTTTGATGCGACTATAAAAAGTAACATCAAAGGACAAGCACTTTTTCTAAGAGCACTTGCGTATTTTGACCTAGTCCAGTATTTTGGTTCAGTTCCACTACATATTACAACAGCCAAGACGTTGGAACAGACTGCCCTTCCACTTTCAACTATTGATGTCATCTACAATCAAATCATTGACGATGCAACAGCGGCTGCGGAATTATTGCCGGACAAAGCCACCCAAGATCCAGGTCGAGCAACATCTGGCGCTGCCAACACGCTTTTAGGAAATGTTTATATCATTCAAAAAAAATGGGCCGAGGCTGAATTTACTCTTAAAAAAGTAACAGGGTATTCACTATTGCCAAACTATGCCGATGTTTTTGAACCTGCACAGAAAAATAACGCTGAATCTATTTTTGAGGTTCAGTACAAGCAAGGAACCGAAGGTTTTGCTAGCAGTTTTTTTTATACATTTCTTGTCCAACCTATTTCGGCAAACGAAGTATCTGCCGTTACAGGAATAACAGAAGTTGCAAGAACTACTGAAGGGTATAATATTCCAACGCCTGATCTAATCAATGTATATGAAGGTAATGATAGTCGGAAGGACGCGTCTATAGGTTATATTATTGCTGGGGGTGTCAGTTATCCATATATTAAGAAATATTCACACACGCATATGTTATCAGGTAACACTGATGATAATTGGCCGGTTTACAGATATTCCGAAGTCTTGTTGTTCCTGGCTGAAGCACTAAATGAGCAAAGCAAATCTACAGAAGCACTAACCTTTCTAAATCAAGTTCGTGATCGGGCATTTGGAGCTGGTGTTTCTTTAATTTCGGAGACAGATAAGGTGGCGTTGCGAGATCTTATTCTGAAAGAGAGGAGAGTTGAACTTGCATTTGAAAATAAACGATGGCTTGACCTGGTGCGAGCAGAGATAGCAGAGAGTGTAATGACTGCATACGGGAATAACGTTAAGGCAAATCCACAAGATTATTACTTTCCGGCAGGTATTAGCGTGTCTTCTTCATCGTACACTAATATACGGTTGAACTTTCCGATTCCTGCTTCTCAAGTGGCGCTAAGTCCATATTTCTAAGACTATAAAAAGTGCATTACAAAAAAAGCCTTCAGGATAATTATCACCTGAAGGCTTTTAATAAATATTTTGGCCAAATTTATTTTTCAGGATAGAGCACTACCTGAATGAAGTTTTTCATATCAAAATATTTGTTTGCAGCATCTTTCAAATCTTTTGGAGTAAGAGCATCAACTCGTTTCTCAAATGAAAGTACTTCGCCAGCATCAGAGCCAATCTCTACAGCTGATTGAAGTTTCTTGGCCCAGAAAGTATTGTCTTTAATATCAACTTCATATTGCTTCTTCCATGTTTCTTTCACCTTGTTAAGGTCAACTTCTGATGGGCCATTGTCTTTTACTTTTTGTACTTCATCAAACGAAGCTTTCACAAGCTTATCTACATTCTCTGGTCCGCATGGCATTGTGATTGTTAGTGAATAGTTGTTATATGGATTTTTATTCAATCCTCCATAAACACCTGCGCCGTAAACACCACTCATATCTTCACGCAACGTTTCAATTACTTTGATGTTAAGTAATTCAATCAGCGCCTGAAGTTTTAATTGCTCGTCATTTGAGTATGGCTTCTCTCCGAAGAAAGAGATGTTAATCATACTCTTGGCTTCAGTTCCTTTATATACCTTTTTATTGATAACACCTTTTGAAGGACGCAATCCAACATCATGAAAAGCTGCAGTGCGTGGACTTGATGGCAAACTTGCCAGATAAGTTTCGATTAGTGGCTTGATGGCAGCAATATCAAAACTTCCAACGAAGATGAATGTAAAGCCATTAGCATTTCCGAATCTGTCTTTATAAATTTCAAGCGCACGGTCTACGTTAATTTTTCCAAAATCTTCAGAGCGTGGTATTCTTGGAGCACGCGCATGTTTTTTGTAAACTGTCGTGAGAAGAGAATCCTGATATACAGCATTAGGATCTGACATCACGTTTTGATAAATGGCTTGTTGCTTGGAAACGAATGAGCTGAATAACTCATTATCTTTTCGTGGTTGTGTGAAGTAGAGGTAGTTAAGCTGAAGCATAGATTCAATATCTTTTGATCCACTCTGACCGCTAACTGTTTCTGAAATAGTTCCAATCTTCGGACTCACACTTACTGATTTGCCTGCTAATACTTTTCGTAAATCAACAGGAGAGAATGAACCAACACCCATCTGTGCTACTGTTGTAACGGCATACTCAGCATTAAGTCTATCCTTATTCTCGTATAGAAATTGTCCGCCAAAGCGAGTTGCAGTCATCACTACATGATCGTTCTTGAAATCAGTTGGTTTTAGAATGACATTAATTCCATTGCTTAATGTTAGTTCTGTTGTACCAAGATCTTTGTTTTGTTTTTCACTTACGATCTTTCCAGCAACTGGAGCTTTATCCATGAGTGAAGCAGCAACAGCTTTCTCTTCATAAGCTTTTACTTCAGTCTTGGATGCATTTTCAGTCATTGTGAGAAGTTCCTGATTGGTAGGAATCTTGAACTCTGCTTTATCAGGACCAGTAAACAGAACGAGTTTATTTTTGTCGATAGTAGGAATAATGGAGGCTGCATACTTGTTCACTTCGTCAAGCGTAATACCCTCTGCATATTCTTTGTAGTAGTTGTATTCGTTTTCAATACCAGGAATAGCTTCCTGACTTAGAAATGCGCGAATGTATTCCTGAGCATAACCAGAGGATTCAGATTTTTCACGTTCATTGTAAGCTTGCTCCATGCCTCGTAACACAGTTTTCTTAACGCGATCAAGTTCATTTGCTGTGAATCCAAATTTACGTGCGCGTTCATTTTCTTCAATGATAGCATTGAGTGCTGGCTCTACACCACCTTTACCCAAAACAGCAACTGATGCATACACCTCATGTCCTCTCAAAAAGTCATCTAAACTGCTGGCTCCATAAATGAATGGAGGATTTGGTTTCTGAGTAAGTTCTTGCAAGCGTTGACTTAACATACTGGTAAAAAAATTCTTAACCATCGACTCACGATAGTCACTAATAGTGACATCAGGTTTTGATTTGGTAGTTGAATAATAAATTTGAATGTAATGATGTGTTGCTTCTTTGTCTGTTACTACTAACCCTTCTGATTTAGTTCGTGCTGGTAACTCCCCACTGATACGAGCTCTTTCTTTGACAGGATTTTTAAGTGTTTCAAAATGGGCTTTGATAATTTTTTCAGCTTCTGCAGGATCGATATCACCAACAACAACAACAGCCATAAGATCTGGTCTGTACCAGTCTTTATAGAAACGTTTTACAACATCGTATTTAAAATTCTTTAAGATGTCATCTTTGCCAATGGGTAGACGTAAAGCATATTTTGAACCTTCCAGAATTTTTGGGAGATAAACTTTTTGCATGCGATCATTAGCGCCTTTGCCTAATCGCGATTCTTCTAACACTACACCTCGCTCTTTATCAATTTCTGTGTTATCAAAAGCTACAGTGCTAGCCCAATCTTCAAGTATTTGAAATCCCTTTTCTACATTTTCTTTTTTCTCTGATGGAATAGGAAGTATGTATACTGTTTCATCAAAACTTGTGTAGGCATTAAGGTCTGCACCAAACTCAACACCTATTGATTGAAGAAAGGAAACCAGATCATTTTTCTTAAAGTTTTTTGATCCATTGAAGCTCATGTGCTCGGTAAAGTGAGCAAGACCTTGCTGATCATCATCTTCAAGAATAGACCCGGCATTAACGACGAGCCTGAGTTCAATTTTCTTTTCAGGTCTGTTATTTTTTCGGATGTAGTATGTCAGGCCATTAGAGAGCTTACCAATTTTAACATTGGGATCTATTGGCAATTTGTCTGCTAACTTGGTTTGAGCGGTTAGGCTTCCAACTAGAAACAGTAGAAGGATGAAGCCAACAAAGGCTTTTAATTTCTGAGCGATCATAGTTTGTATTTAACAGTTAAGGGTTATCGATATATAGAATGGTTAGAGAAAGTCAAGTTGTGTGAAACTAATACCATTTACTTTTGATCATTTGCAACATCTCTTCATGTATAAGACCGTTGGCTGCGCAGAGTTCACCACCAAACAGAAAATTATTTCCGCCTTTGAAGTCTGTAACTTTTCCTCCTGCTTGCTGTACAATGAACGCACCGGCTGCAACGTCCCAGGCATTCAAATTATATTCAAAGAATCCTTCTAGTCTTCCGCAGGCTACATACGCAAGATCTATAGCAGCACTGCCAAGTCTTCTGATACCATGACTCTTTTCTAAGAAGTCTTTGATAATATCCAGGTAAACATTTTGCTTTTCGAAATGATAATATGGGAAGCCTGTTGCGAGCAAGCTCTCACTTAATGTCTCCAATGGCGAGACATGAATCTCATCATTATTACAATAGGCCGGCTGACCTTCAATAGCATGAAAGCATTCGTTACGAATAACGTGATGAACAACACCAAGTGTAGTTTTATCGCCTTGTGTGAGGGCTATGCTAATGGCAAATATGGGTAGGCCATGAAGAAAATTTGTAGTGCCGTCAAGCGGATCAATGATCCAATTGTATTCATGTTTTTTTGATTGCTCAACAGTTCCTTCTTCTGTAATGTATCCCGCCTGGGGTACTATTTTGCGGAGAGCTGTAACCAGTTTTCGTTCGGCCTCTTTATCGACATAGGAAACAAGATTATTAAAACCTTCCTTTTGTTCTATACGGGCGCGATCAAATGATGCTCCTTCTATTCTGATGAACTCGGCTACTTCACGGGTAATCTCTATTACATCTTTTTCTATGGCTTGCAGATTCATCGGACTATTTTCGTTAGGGCATTAAAAAATGAAGAGTGAAGATAATGATCTAAACTGAAAATTTAACAGCCTTCCACAGAAGTTAACAAGTAATCTAACTCCTGGGATGTTAAGTTCTCTAGTCCTCTTTTTTGCCATCAATTATGAGAACGATCTCACCCTTTACTTCCTTATCACCAAAGTGAAGTAAAACTTCTTCTACCGTTCCCCCAACGGTTTCCTCAAACATTTTAGTGAGCTCGCGTGATACTGACACCTTTCGGTCAGGCCCAAAAAATTCCTTAATCTGTTCGAGTGTTTTAATGAGTCGATAGGGGGATTCGTATAGAACAATGGTTCGCTCTTCTTCAGCCAGTTTCTTGAGCGCAGTTTGTCTTCCCTTTTTATGGGGGAGAAATCCTTCGAATACAAATCGATCCATAGGAAGTCCTGACTTTACCAGGGCAGGTACGAAAGCTGTTGGGCCAGGTAAACAATCTACAGAAAGTCCAGCCTGCACACATTCTCGTACAATTAAAAAACCGGGATCAGAAATTCCAGGTGTACCCGCATCAGAAACAAGTGCCATGGTTTCACCTTTTTTCATTCGCTCAATTAAGCCGTTTAGCACCCTGTGTTCATTATGATTATGAAAACTTTGCATGGGCTTGCTAATGCTGTAATGTTTCAACAGAAAGCCGGAGGTGCGGGTATCTTCAGCTAAAATGAGATCAACAGATTTGAGAATTTCTAATGAGCGCAGTGTAATATCACCCAGGTTGCCAATAGGAGTAGGTACCAGGTAAAGAGATGATTTCTTTTGATCGCCCATTTGTAAATGTTATCAGTTAAAAGGTAATAATAATTGTTTGGAAAATATTTTTTACACTTTAACTGATCAAATGACAATAATTAGAGGCCAGCAATTTTATCAATTGTTGCTGCCAGTTTTTTATCCTTGTCAGTAACAATATCACCAGCATCATGGGTGTTTAATTCAAAGCTGACGGTGTTCCAGACATTAGTCCAGGCAGGGTGATGGTTCATCTTTTCGGCGGCTATGGCCACTCTTGTCATAAACCCAAATGCTTCGCTAAAATCTTTAAACGTAAAAGTCTTTTTCAGTCGGTTGTTTTCTTCTTTCCACATAGTCAGGGGCGATTAAGCGCTACCGAAATTACAACAAACAGAATGAAATAGGTAGTGCTTTAAAGGGCAATAAGGCCTTCAACGACTGAAGCTTTTACATAGACTTCGATAACTGCATCGCTTGAGGGCATCATCATCTGTACAGTGAGGCTGATGTAGTTGCCATTTTTACTGGCTTTTTGCGTGACGTTGTGTTTGGGAAAAAGAGCTATCACCTCGTCTTCCTTACCAGCAGGTACAATGAATTTGAAAATGTAAAGTGTTGGCCAGGCGTGGTGCTTGTCCAGCTTTTCTCGAAAGGAATTGAGCCAGTCCTGATCCATAGAGAAAAAAATGCCGTCCTGATGTTGTATCAGGACGGCGTATGTTAGTTAAACTTTTAGACTAATAGAACTTGTAACGTTCGTCTTCAATATCTGAATTTTCTTTAATAGCTGAGCCAATATTAAAGCTGCTTCTGCTATTAGCTCCTTGCTCAAGTGTTGTTTTGTATTGTGTGTAATCAGCAATAGCCGGAGCAATTGTCTTATTTCCAGATTCAAAAATTACAACACCATTTTCACTTGCAAATGGTTTAGAGCGTTTGCCTGCTTCTAATGAGAAAGCAAGACCTACTGCCTGAGGATCGAATCCTATTGTTGGCAATGAGCTTGTGTTTAATTTTAAATCACTGCTGGTATAAACATTAGCATCGGCACCAAATGCTTTTGCAATCTCATCGAGTGATCCTTTTTGTGCGCTTAGTTTCTCAATGATTTGTTTTCCTTTTACTTCATTGGTTACGGCTGGAGTAATCTCTGCTTTAATAGCTTCAAATGGCTTGTAGCCTTTTTCTAATTCACCAGTCATCACAGAGATAACATATTCATCTTGAAGATCAACAACTTCAGATACCTTGCCGATTTTAGCATCTCTGAATAGCCACTGAACAATTTGTCTTGATTCGCCCAAAGAACCAACTCTTCTGTCGCTGGTCTTAATGTTTTTAGCTTCCATAACACTAAGGCCTTGTTGCTTTGCTCTTTCTGTAAATTCAGTAACACCTGAAAGATTAGCAGCAAATGTTTCAGCTTTACGATAAGCTTCATTAGTAGTCTCATCACTTGGTGTGATGCTTCTTTCTATAACTGACAGGTAGTAAGCTGCATTTGTTTTAGTATGCGTTACATCAATAATGTGATACCCAAATTGAGTTTCAACAACATCACCTAATAAACCTGGTCTGGCCGCAGCAAATACTGCAGTCTCGAACGGTTTAACCATTTGACCTGCGCTGAACCAACCTAAGTCGCCACCACGTGATGCAGTTCCATCAGTGCCAAACTGTCTTGCTTTTTCTTCAAAGGATGCTCCGCCTTTGATGTCTTTCAAAATGCCTTTAGCTTTTTCTTTAGCTACTTTCTTAGCTTCTTCAGTTTCGTTATCCCACTTAATTAAAATGTGGCTTGCCTTGGCAGCAAAAACTGTATCTGCAGTGATTTTAGAAACTTTAACAAGCTTGTAATTAGAACCTTCCAGGAATGGGCCTACTACTTTTCCAACCTCAATACTGCCATTGCTTACAGATTCAGGAAGAGTTGCCATTGTATATCTTGAATAAGGATTCTGACCGTCTGTATTAACAGCAGCGTATGTAGAATCGTCTTCAGCAGTACCGAAACCAGCGGCTACTTTATCAAATTCAGTTTTGATCTCAAGCGTATCTTGTGCCGATGGGATAACCGGGATGCTTACATAGCTAAGATCACGCGTAAACTCTGTTTTATATTTTTCTTTGTTTCTGTTGTAATAGTCTTTCAGTTGCTCGTCAGTTGGTTTAGCCAATGAGTCAGGCACTGTGTAAAAAGGAACGTATAAATACTTTACTTCAGCAACATCTGTTTGATTGTGATATTCACGCTCAGCTTCAGCCGTTGTAACGTAGTTCGTTTTAATAATCAGGTTTTCGTATTTGATACGCTCACGACCAGGCTTCAAATTCTTCTGGAACATCTCCCAGCGTACGATTGGCTCTGAACCTGCAGGCATTGATTTGATCTGATTCAAATAAGCAACAACACGGTCTTTCTCAAACTGACCAGTCTGCTGATTTGTGAAGGCTTGTTTAACATTGGCATCAACGTTTTTACCTTGGATCATATCCCAAACCTCGTCGCCTGTTACTTCTACGCCTACTTTATCAAATTGCTTTTGAATAGCATATCTTAAAATCAGAAGCTCCCATGCTTGTTGCTGAAGAAGTGGCTTATCGCGTTCACTAGCCTCACGACCGTAGCTCAATTGCCAGGTGGTCTCCTGCTCGCGAACCATTTGCTGATACTCTTCAAGAGAAACAGCATGGCCGGCTATTTCACCTACCTCATTTTTACCAAAAAGAGCTGATTTACTGCTAAAAAGGTCGTTCACAATAAAAAGAGCGATAGCCACAAAAACAAAAATGACAACCCCTGCGCCCATTTTATTGCGTAAAGTTCCAATCAATGCCATACTGCTGAATGAATTTGAATAAGTTAAAATTAAACCGTTTGAAAGCGCCAATTATAAAGAAAATTCTTTACAAAAGAGCCGCAAATTTAACCCGTAAACTTTATTAGAAAAATTTAGCAGAAAGAAAAACTGGCCTTGGAAGGATAATTATTACTCTTGAATGTCTGATAATCAGAAAATTATCTGTTTTTGACCGCTACAAGCGAGATTTGCCTGTTTTACAATGTCTAAGCCCTGTTCTATTTTTCGACCTCTTCAATGGTCATTCTTACAGTTTCAATGCGATTATCTTTTGTTGATTCTATTTTGAAGGTGAATGGAGGTATGGAGATGATCTGACCTATTATTGGGAACTCCTCCGTGTATGCTAAGATTAATCCGTTTAGAGTGTCATAATCACCAACAGGTAAACTCCAGTCGTATGTTTTATTGAGATCGTTAATCTCAAGCCGGGCACTGAGCAGATAAGTACGATTATCAATTTTTATTTCTATGAGATTATTTTCGTCATGCTCATCTTCTATATCACCAAAGATTTCTTCAATAACATCTTCCATACTCACAATGCCTGATGTGCCGCCAAATTCATCTACAACAAGTGCAAGACTCTTGTGTTCATTAATAAAACGAATCATGAGTTCATTGGCCAGCGTAGTTTCAGGTACGATGATGATGGCTGTTAAAATGTCTTCAATTTTTTCAGGACGCTTGAATAATGCTGAAGAATGACAATAGCCGATAACATCATCAATGGTTTGTTTATATATAATTATTTTGGAATGGCCACTGTCTACGAATGCCTGCTGTAGTTTAGGTATTCCCTCAGTAACTTTTATTGCTATAATTTCAGTTCGCGGTATCATGCAATCGCGCACGCGAATGGTTTTAAATTCTAATGCATTGTGGAATATAGTTGTATCCAGTGCCACCTCTTCGTCTTCATGTTTAACCTGCTGCATTTCTTGCAGGTAATTATTTAAATCGGTGAGACCAAAGGCAGGCTTCTCTTCTGAGTATTCGAGCTGCAATACTTTTGTGATTACAAATTTGGAGAGAAACACAATGGTGAATGTA
Organism: Cyclobacteriaceae bacterium; assembly: GCA_035493595.1. GTDB lineage: Bacteria > Bacteroidota > Bacteroidia > Cytophagales > Cyclobacteriaceae > DATCRE01. The sequence goes on from DATJHZ010000167.1 coordinate 20,221, forward strand.
AGCGGAGCGAGAATAACAGCAGCCACAGCAAAAGGAATAGCTAATATGTTAAGCACCTGGTTAGGGTTGATCATGAACAAACTCTTGGGCAGATACTCAGCAGTGAATAGAATAATCATGGTGGCCAGAAATGTGTGAATAACCATGAGTACTGGTTCACTGGTTAATACTGATGGCAAGTGCGCTGATAAGACGGGCACCATCCATTGTGCCATAAAATTTCCATAGAATACTAACCCAACGGTATTTCCTATTAGTGTGGTGCCAATAAACCATGATGGCTTGCTAATAAAATAAGATATGATTCTTCCGGATAAAGAACCCTGGTTGGCTTTTAATTCAATTTGAATTTTATTGGCCGATAAAAATGCGATCTCTATTCCCGAGAAGAAAAATGAGCCGATCAGTGACGCCAGGATGCCCGAGAATAGCGCTGTATTCATTGGGTCTTTCTCTTTCTTAAGTTGTACAGAAACAAGAGAATGAGAGCCAACATAATAGCCCAGTATGCATTACCAAAACCGACAGTCATGGTTTGGTGAATTCCAATAATAACAAAGACTACAGTAAGCGACAGGATGATGACATCTGTTAATTTCATTTGACTACAGTTATACGCAAAAAGGAAAATAATTCTGAACGGAGTTGCTAAGAGCAAAAATAGTGAATAGTTGGAATTAAAAACCGGATAAGAAACAGGCAGAAGTTATTCCTCCTTAACTTCAAAATCGCCGTACGGCTGAGTGATGGTGTAATCAGAGAGATCTTGCTTGGCATCCAGGCCTTTGCCATAGATTACGTCGCCTTGCTGGCGAATGGTAACGAAACTCTCCGTAAATATTTTTTTTTCGGCAGGTTTCCAGAAGAGCTCTTCGGTGTTGAGTTGTTCACTTTTTTCAACATTTTTAACTTCTACATTGCCACGACCGCGCCACTTGTTTTCTTCTTTAAAAAAGAATGCATTGTTGGCTTTTAATATGGATTCAAGTCGACCAAATTCATTAAAGAATTCCAGGTATAATCCTTTTGGAAATTCACGATCACCATTTTGAAATTCGTAAACCAGATCGGCCTTCATTTTTATTTTGATCTGATCGCTTTCGCTATAGTACATCTCCATTTTCTCCACCTGCTGAATGGGGCCTGTATATTCAACAACTTCTTTTACTTCGGTTTTTCCACAACCGTAAAGAGCCAGCACTGCAAGCAGAAAAGTTATTTTGAGTATAGTCGTTGATGCTCGTAATGAAAATACACGAGCGAGATCTCGGAAGTTGATATGGGTAAACAGGTTAATCAAATTTCCTTTTAATAAACCAGATGTCGTTAAAGGTAACGCCAAGGTATATTTTGAAATAATTTTCCTGAATAACGGTTTCTGTTTTGCTGCCACGTTTACCAACTTTAAATCCAAGGTCTATGCTTGACCTGCCTGTTGGTATGGAGAAACCAAAATTCGCGCCAAGGTCATTAACCTTGCTGCCTAGAGGCGTATAAGGATACTGCTCAGCAGTTACACCAAGTCTATAGGTCATTCTTTTGAAAATGCCTTCTACTGCTTCAACATTTGGTGTAAACTCACCACCGAAAGAAAATCTCCATGATTTACTTAGACGTGAATCTAAAGAAGTGGGGTTTTGTTGAAGAGCTACTGTAGAGAAAGATGACCAGTCCTGATAAGTATACTCTGTACCAATGGCCCATTTTCCATCTCTGGAAATAGAAATTCCACCTGTGATATGTGATGGCAAATGCGTGTGCCCATCAGTTGAATCTATAGCAGCACCAGTGCTTGATGATATATTGCTCAAGAAAGTTCTCAGATTCGTGGATATACCGTAGACAGCACCAACACTTACTCTATAGTTCTTTGAACCAATAGAGTCCTTACTATAAGATGCTCCAAGGTCGAATTTGAAACCTTTCATAAATGCCTTCTTTTCAATAGAAGGCGCCTGGGTCGTTATGAATTCGGTAGTGTGATCGATGGATCCAAAAATATATGATGACTTAAGGCCAAGACTAAAATCCGGGGTGATACGCACTCCGTTTGACCAGTACAGCTGAGTTAAGCCGCCGGTTCCTGAATTGTTCTCAACGGTTGTTCCACTTTTTCCTTCAATAGTTCGAATATTTGTAAAACTATATTTGGAACTGGAGTAGGGCATCAACCCCAATGAGGTGCCCCATATATTTCTTAATTTATTATGCTTAACAGGAAAAGCAACTACCAGGTAGTTCATGTTTCCTCCTTTAAATTTTTCACTCGCTGAAGAGCTGCTGATTGTTTTTTGTTCAGCCAGCAGGCCGCCCTGAAATGAAGCGAAAGTATTATAAACCAGCAGTGCAGGATTCTGATTGTTAATATACCATGACTGAGGAAGGCTTACACCCAAACCAGCAGAACCTTGGGTATTGGCTAGTGAGTTTGAATATGTTTCACCCAGTGCATATTGTGAAAAAGGAGAGCTGGCTACCTGACCCCAGGCCTGTGATGTAAAAACAACGAGGCCTACCACCCATGAAAATCGCTTACAAATTGACATTATAATCTAGAATGCTGTTTAACCCGCTGAGTACCAATTCAGGGACCGCAAAGATGCTCCCTTTCATCTGGTTTTCAAAAAATACTGTATCGCCGCCGCACAAAACCACCTTTAAATCTTCAAATTCTTGTTCGTAGAGCCTGACAAAACCTTTTATTTCTTCTGTTAAGCCAAGTATTACTCCACTTTGGATACAGCTTTCAGTTGAGTTGCCAATTAACGTAGGGGTTTTCACTGCCTGCACTAACGGCAATTTTGCTGTAAAAGTATTCACAGCCTGAAAGCGCATACTTAGCCCCGGAGAAATGCCACCACCATGATAATTTCCCTCCTTATCAATAAAGTCGTAGGTGATACATGTTCCTGCATCTATAACCAGGCAGTTTTTACCAGGAAATAACTGTCTGGCCCCGCATACCCCTGCCAATCTGTCTACTCCCAACGTAGATGGTGTTGCATAGAGATTAGTTGTGGGAACTGGTAAGTTTTTAGTTAATATAAATTTCTTTTCTGCCTGAATGTGTTGCTGTATTTCTTCCGGGCTTGATGATACTGAACTAATGATGCTGTTTTTAAAGCTATGATTGCCAAGAAAAAGATTAAGCATAGCAATAGAAGCAAAGACATGTTTTTCTATCAATTCTTGCTGATTGAAAATTCCTACCTTGGCGGACGAGTTACCAATATCAATTATCAGATTCACGTTATTACTTTCGTTCAATTTTTAAAATTATGGATTCTAACCCAATAAAATACAACGTCATTGGTCTTATGTCAGGCACTTCGCTGGATGGGCTTGATATGGCGTATTGCACTTTTGAAAAAACAGAATCAGGTTGGGATTATAACATTGATAAAGCCGAGACTCTAAAATATTCTAAAAAATGGAATGACAGATTGGCAACAGCTCACACGCTATCAACTGAAGACCTGCTCAAGCTTGATGCTGACTATGGCAAACTGCTTGGCGATGAGTTACTCAAGTTTATAACAAAGCATAAGCTTAAAGTAGATTTCATTGCGTCGCATGGTCATACTATTTTTCATCAGCCTGACAAAGGATTTACTTATCAGTTGGGAAATGGGAATGCATTACATGCTGTTACTAAAATACCGGTAGTCTATGATTTCAGAAGTCTGGATGTTGCTTGTGGAGGCGAAGGGGCGCCACTTGTTCCGGCTGGTGATAAATTTCTTTTTGGCGATTACGATGTTTGCCTTAACCTGGGTGGTATTGCAAATCTTTCTATGGACATCAAGCAAAAACGATTGGCCTTTGATATCTGCTTCGTAAACATGGGACTCAATTACCTGGCACAAAAGAAAGGCAAGACATATGACAAGGGAGGAGAGTTGTCGTCTAACGGAGCTGTAAATCAAAAAATGTTGAATGCTTTAAATAAAATATACAGCAAATACAAAGCAACCAGGCCTTCGTTAGGTCGGGAGATTTTTGAGAAACAAATCAAGCCGCTGCTCGATAAAAAAGATATTTCAATTGAAGATCGGTTAAGGACTTTTACAGAGTCTTCAGCACAGGAAATTGTTTCATCGTTTCCGAAGACAAAAATAAATGTACTGTGCACAGGCGGAGGAGCCTTTAATTCTTTTTTGATTTCGTGTATGCTGGATAAATGTGATGACGATGTATCAATCATCATCCCCGATGAAGACATTATTAAATTTAAAGAAGCTTTGGTGTTTGCTTTTCTTGGTGTTCTACGAGTGCGAAACGAAGTAAACTGCCTGAAAAGTGTAACGGGTGCATCGCGCGATAGCAGCGGAGGAGTTAAGGTAGGATTTTAAAAAAAGTACGAGGTACGATTTACGAAATGTGATGTAATCGTACTTCGTAAATCGTACCTTATGCTTTCAATTACTTTAATCCGAAGAGACCTTCGTTTAAATCATTAAGTGCTTTTGTTTTGTAGCTCTTGTCAACGAGAATAGAAACGTTGTTTGTGCTTGCACCAGCAGAAACCATACGAACCTGAATCTCGGTCAATGAATCAAAGATCTTTTTAATGATGCCTTTCTGATCAGTGATCTTATTACCAACGATACAGATGATCACCTGATCTTTATCCACTTCAATTGTACCGAACTTTCTCAATTCGTTTTCAATTTCAGCCAGGTGAGTATTGTTGTCGATTGTTACAGATACAGCTACCTCTGAAGTAGTGATCATATCAATCGGTGTTTTGTATTGCTCAAACACTTCAAACACACGACGAAGGAAACCATACGCCATCAGCATGCGTGATGACTTGATCTTAATGGATGTGATGCCATCTTTCGCAGCGATGGCTTTGAATGATCCTTCTGTTCCTTTGCTGGTGATGATGGTGCCTGGAGCTTTTTCATCCATCGTGTTCTTTAACCTTACAGGTACGTTGTACTTCTGTGCAGGAACGATAGTAGAAGGGTGAAGAATTTTAGCGCCGAAATAAGCAAGCTCTGAAGCTTCATCAAATGTAAGTTCAGAAATAGGAATTGTCTTCTTAACAATACGTGGATCATTGTTGTGCATGCCATCAATGTCCGTCCATATTTGAATTTCTTCTGCACGAATAGCAGCACCAACAAGTGATGCAGTATAATCGCTACCACCACGTTTCAGGTTGTCTATTTCATTGCGATGGTTGCGGCAGATATAACCTTGTGTCACAATAATGTCCACATGATTAAGAGATGACACTAAAGGCTTTAAGCGTTCTGATATCTTCTCTAGTTCAGGCTCATCATTCTCATCAATTGACATAAAATGAAGAGCAGGCAGAAGACGTGAACTGATTTTTCGCTCTTGCAGATGCTGATAGAATAATTCTGTAGAAATAAGTTCTCCTTGTGCTAATAGTTCGCGGTAGCTTTTTGCATCAAACTGACCGGCAGCTAACAAGCGCATGAAAATAAAGAAGCGGCTTACTATCTCCTGGCCAACGGCCTGAGAAGATTCGCTGCTAAATAAATCTTTAATAAAAGTATGATAGTGTTTTTCAAGAGCTGCAATTTCTTCTTCAGCCTTTGCTTTCTGGCCGATGAGAAGGTGATCGCCAATAGCAACCAAGGCATTGGTTGTTCCTGATAGTGCAGAAAGCACAACGATCTTCTTACCAGGAGTTGATAAAAGAAGGTCTGCAATCTTTTTCATCCGCTCGGGCTTGCCGACAGAAGTACCACCAAATTTTAATACTACCATATCATTGTTTTTTTAACGCGGGCAAATTTAGTGATCTGCGAAAAATAAAAAACAATATGAAGTATGAACTGATGAAAAAATAGAATAAGTTTTAAGCGAACAACTGTTCAGTTGTCAATAAAAAAGGCTCGCTGGTTTTTCCAGCGAGCCTGTATTTATGAAGGAAGTATTTGCTTACTTCTTATTGTCATTTACTTCTTCGTACTCAACATCAGAAACATTGTTTGATGGTTCTGATGCACCTGCAGAGCCTGCGTTAGGTTGACCACCAGCTGCATTAGCAGCCTGATAAATCTCTGTAGCAGCAGCTTCCCAGGCAGCATTAAGTGTAGCAGTGGCAGCATCAATAGCAGCAACATCTTTGCTGGTATGAGCAGCTTTCAGTTGGTCTAAAGCGCTGTTGATTGCAGTTCTGTTACCAGCTGAAATCTTTTCGCCATACTCTTTCATTTGCTTTTCAGTCTGGAAGATCAGCGAGTCAGCCTGGTTAACTTTCTCAACTTGTTCTTTCACTTTTCTGTCAGCTTCTGAGTTAGCCTGAGCTTCTTGTTTCATCTTTTCGATTTCAGCATCTGTTAATCCAGAAGATGCTTCGATGCGAATCTTCTGTTCTTTACCTGTGCCTTTATCTTTAGCTGATACATGAAGGATGCCGTTGGCATCAATGTCAAATGTAACTTCAACTTGTGGTACACCACGTGGTGCTGGTGGAATTCCGTCTAAGTGGAAGCGACCGATAGTACGATTGTCTTTCGCCATAGGGCGTTCACCTTGCAATACGTGTATCTCAACAGAAGGCTGGCTATCAGATGCAGTAGAGAATGTTTCAGACTTCTTAGAAGGAATCGTTGTGTTTGACTCAATCAATTTTGTGAATACACCACCTAATGTTTCGATACCCAATGAAAGAGGTGTTACATCTAAAAGAAGAACGTCTTTCACTTCACCTGTTAACACACCACCTTGAATAGCAGCACCAACCGCTACCACTTCGTCAGGGTTAACACCCTTAGAAGGTTTCTTACCGAAGAATTTTTCAACTTCTTCAGCAATACGAGGTATACGAGTTGAACCACCAACTAAGATAACTTCATCAATTTGACTGATTGATACACCAGAATCTTCAACAGCCTTGCGACAAGGTTCAAGTGTTCTGCGTACCAGGTCATCAACCAATTGCTCAAATTTTGCGCGACTGATTTTCTTTACCAAGTGCTTAGGCACACCGTCAATAGATGTGATGTATGGTAAGTTTACTTCTGTTTCTTGAGAAGAAGAAAGTTCGATCTTTGCTTTTTCAGCAGCTTCTTTCAAGCGCTGTAAGGCCATAGGGTCTTTACGCAAGTCTACATTTTCTTCAGTTTTAAATTCTTCAGCTAACCAGTTCATAATGCGCTGATCGAAGTCGTCACCGCCTAAGTGTACATCACCGTTGGTAGATTTAACTTCAAACACACCATCACCAAGTTCAAGAATTGATATATCGAATGTACCACCACCAAGGTCATACACTGCAATTTTCATGTCTTTGTTTTTCTTATCAAGACCGTATGCCAATGCTGCGGCAGTAGGTTCGTTGATAATACGCTTTACATCAAGACCTGCAATTTGCCCGGCTTCTTTTGTAGCCTGACGCTCTGCATCATTGAAGTAAGCTGGTACAGTAATAACGGCTTCGGTTACTGTAGTTCCAAGATAATCTTCTGCAGTGCTCTTCATTTTCTGAAGGATCATGGCAGAAATTTCCTGAGGGGTATATAAGCGATCACCAATGCGAACACGCACAGTCTCGTTGTTACCTTGCTCAACCTGGTATGATACCATCTTCTTTTCACCGGTAATGTCGTTAAACTTTTTACCCATGAAACGTTTGATAGATGATACTGTGTTTTTAGGATTGGTGATTGATTGACGTTTGGCTGGATCTCCAACTTTGCGCTCACCTTTTCCATCATCTAGAAAGCCAACAATAGAAGGTGTTGTTCTTCGACCTTCGCTATTTGCAATTACGACAGGTTCATTACCTTCCATTACGGAAACGCAAGAGTTGGTTGTACCTAAGTCGATTCCTATTATTTTTCCCATATCTTTTTCGTTAAAGTTCTTTAGTTAGGATTTTCGGTTAAAACCCTTAATCAATGGTTATGCCAAGGGAGTTTACGTGACAGATTGGCAGGATTTCGAAAAACATCAGTTTTAACGATAAACTTACCTACTGGGTATTAGAGACTTTACGAAGCTTACTTTTGGAGCTAAAATCTTAACAAACTAATGAGAAAAACGCTTTACATTCCTTTTCTGATATTACTCGCATCTATGACAAGTTGCGTGATAGTTCCGGTGAAATCTTCTCCAGCTAATCAAGGACATCAAGAAGGGCATGTGCCACCTGGTCAGGCTAAAAAAGAAACTGGCAGTCAATCGGCTAAACCTTATGCGCCAGGTCAACAGAAAAAGAAAAAATAATCACTCTTAGCGGCTTCATAACTTGTGAAGCCGCTAATTGTCATCTTTTATAGTAATGTGTTAATGATTTCGCTGTGTCGCGAACTTTCGCTCTGGTATGAAATAGGTTTACTGAGACCACTCCGTCGGTGTTCTGTCCCAGCGGTGATCTTTAAGTTCCAGTCGTAGAGAATCAGGAAGTTTTTTGCCATCGCTTGTGGCCATGTTTGCTTCTACATTGCGCACTTTACGCATACCAGGAATAATGGTATGAACATCATCGTTACATAAAATAAAACGAAGTGCCATCTGTGCCATCGACATGCGTGAAGGAATAAGCGGTCTTAATTCATCGGCATGTTCAACGCTTGGAATCAGATTTTCAGGGACGAAATAAGTAGAGCGCCAATCATCCTTAGGAAAGACAGTGTCTTTTGTTAACGTTCCGGTTAGTGTACCTTCATCAAAAGGAACACGGGCAATTACTCCAATATCAAGTTTACGACAGAGTGGAAAAAGATTGTCTTCAGGTGCCTGATCAAAAATATTATAGATAACCTGAACCGTGTCAATTAAGCCAGTCTTTAATGTCTCTAATGCGTTATCGGGTTCCCAACGGTTAACACTTATACCAAAGTGTTTTACCTTTCCTTCTTTCTTAAGTTTTTCAACGGCAGTTTTCCAATCGTCGTTGGTGGACCATGCATCTTCCCACACATGAAATTGCTGAAGGTCGATACACTCAACATTCAAATTCTTTAAACTCTTTTCTGTATACTCTATAATGTGTGACGCAGGAAAACAATCGGCCAATTTATAATCAGGTTTAGATGGCCATCTGAAATTTTTAGGAGGAATTTTCGTGGCAAAATATAGTCTTTTAGATGCGTTGTGTTTTAAGATCTGACCAAGAATACGTTCACTGGCACCTTCGCCGTATCCCCAGGCGGTGTCGAAGAAATTACAACCTAATTCTATTGATCGGGCAAGAGCCTGATCAACTTCACTGTCGGAGCCTGTCCATCCTGCAAGACCCCACATGCCGTAACCAATTTCACTAACCTGCCAATCAGTTTTACCAAAGCGTCTGTATTCCATTGTTGTTAATTTTGATTCATAATTATAAAATAAAATGTAGAATTCAATACAGTTCTTGTTGTGCGGTATAAATAATAAAAAAGAGTCTCTATTTACAGAGACTCTTTAATTCTAATTATGTGTTTTAACAAAGTAGAGATTACCCTTCTCCATTGTTTACATTATTTAAGGCCTCAAAAACAGTCACATCAACAGTGCCTGATATTGAAAGGTCATGTTGAGTTGATGAGCTTTTTGGAGCAGTCCAAGTGAAATTAAATTTCAATTTTCCTGTGGCAGCATCATAGGTTAAGTTTTTAATCTCACTTGTCTGACTTGTTTCATCATTTAGGTAAGTATATTCAGATATACCAAAATATTTTGTTCCTGTTATGACAGTTGTGTATGCCCCAAACTCATGGTATGTTGCTACACCTGAAGAGGAGACAGTCAAGTAGATATAAAAGTAGTTCTCGTTTACGTGCTCATCAACACCTGCTAAAAAGCGTTGAATTCGAAATGTTTTAGTTCCTGTTTCTGAATCTACATAAACGCTTGAGTTATAATATGGGTTATTTCCACCAGCATAGTATTTAAAGTCTTCTTCAACGGAGAAGGCAACACTATCCAATGGTCGTTTTCCTGAAAAAGTAACGTCGATATTGCCGTATGCTACAGCTTCATCAAAACCTGCGCCGTCAGTACCATTTGTACCGTTAGTACCAGCAGGTCCTGGATCTCCATCTTTGCCAGTGCAACCGGCCAAGCAAATAGTCACTGCTAGAAATAAAACATTGAGAAAGTTTTTGAGTTGTGTTGTCATGTTTTTAAAATTTAGTTTTCCAAAAGTTGTCATTAATAATAAATAAATCAAAAAGGTAAGTGACAATAGCTTATTCCATTACAGAATGCAAGAAACTTTGTAGCATTGCATCGGAATTTGTCATAATGAATATGAGTCAGCTTACAGACGAAATAGAAAAAAGAAGAACTTTTGGCATTATAAGTCACCCCGATGCCGGTAAAACAACCCTTACAGAGAAATTGCTTCTCTTTGGAGGGGCTATTCAGAAGGCTGGTGCCGTTAAATCCAGTAAGATAAAAGATCATGCACGGTCAGACTGGATGGAGATAGAGAAGCAACGCGGTATTTCTGTTGCAACCTCCGTGATGGGTTTTAACTATAAAGATGTTAAAATCAATCTTCTTGATACACCAGGTCACCAGGATTTTGCCGAAGATACATATCGTACACTCACAGCTGTTGACAGCGTAATCATGGTTATTGATTGCGTGAAAGGAGTTGAAATTCAGACGGAAAAATTGATGGAGGTTTGCCGGATGCGTAACACCCCTGTGATCTGTTTCATCAATAAACTTGATCGTGAAGGTCGTGATCCTTTTGATTTGTTAGATGAGATTGAAGAGAAATTAAACATAAAAGTTCGCCCGCTAAGCTGGCCCATAAGCATGGGTAAAACATTTAAAGGTGTTTACAGTCTTTATGAAAAGAGTCTGCATCTTTTTACGGCCAGTCGTCAAAAAGTGGAAGAAGGTATTGAAGTCTCTGATATTAATGATGCCGTTGTTGATCAATATGTTGGTGAGAATAATGCCAAGCAACTTCGCGCTGATGTTGATTTAATTGAAGGAGTTTATCCTGACTTTGATATTCAGGATTATCTGAGTGGTAAAGTTGCCCCTGTATTTTTTGGTAGTGCGGTAAATAACTTTGGTGTTAAAGAGTTGCTGGATACTTTTATTCGCATTGCACCGCCACCTGTTCCGAGAGAAACTTCGTTACGAATAGTTGAGCCAACGGATCCAAAGTTTACGGGCTTTGTGTTTAAGATTCACGCTAACATGGATCCTAAACATCGTAACCGTATTGCCTTTCTTCGTATTTGTTCTGGTAAGTTTGAGCGTGGCAGTAACTACTATCATGTGCGTCAGCAGAAGAGCATACGCTTTTCAAATGCTACGGCTTTTATGGCACAAGATCGCGAGACTGTTGATGAGGCATGGCCAGGTGATATCGTTGGTATATTTGATACAGGCAATTTAAAAATTGGAGACACATTAACTGAAGGAGATAAACTTATCTATACAGGTATTCCGAGTTTCTCACCTGAGATCTTCAAAGAGGTTGTTAACATGGATGCCATGAAAACAAAACAGCTTGAAAAAGGTTTGGTTCAGTTAATGGAGGAGGGTGTTGCCCAGTTATTCACGTATGAATTAGGTAAGAAGAAAGTAGTGGGCGTTGTTGGTGCACTTCAGTTTGAAGTTATTCAGTTCAGACTTAAAAATGAATACAGTGCAACAGCACAGTTTGTTCCTCAGAATATTTATAAGGCTTGCTGGATCAGCAGTAAAGATCCAAAGAAGCTTGCTGAATTTATAGATTCAAAGCAGAGGCACATTGCCCGTGATAAAGATGATAAGCTGGTGTTTATGGCTGAGTCACGTGCGTGGTTACAAATGGTGCAGGATAATTTTCCTGAGATCAGTTTCCATTTTACTTCTGAGTTTAAGGATTGAAAACATCTTGACTTCTGAGCTAAAATTTAGAAGTTTGGTTTCATTAAGAATAGAATGCAGAAACCGTTAACTGTTATTTTTGAAGACAATCATCTGCTGGTGATTAATAAATCTCCCGGAGTTCTGGTACAGGGTGATGAGACGGGTGACGTTCCCTTAGTTGAACTTGGAAAAGATTACATCAAGCATAAATACAATAAACCCGGAGCTGTTTTTCTGGGAGTGGTTCATCGACTGGACAGACCTGTGAGTGGTGTTGTAGTGCTTGCACGAACATCAAAAGCATTGGAGCGAATGAATGAGCTCTTTCGTGATAGAGAGACAAAGAAAATTTATTGGGCCATTGTGAGTGCCAAACCAAAACAAGATAGTGGCACATTAATTCATTGGCTGGCTAAAGATGAGAAGAAGAATAAGACTACAGCTTATAGTAAAGAAACCCACGGAGCATTACGTTCGGAATTAAATTATCAAGTCATTGCTCAAAATAATGGTGAATGGCTTCTTGAGGTTAATCCAATCACGGGCAGATCGCATCAGATACGAGTACAATTAGCTAGCATGGGTTGTCCGATTAAAGGAGACTTAAAGTATGGTGCTAATGAAGCCAATGCTGATGCCAGCATTTGTCTCCATGCGAGGAGGCTTGAGTTCATTCATCCTGTAAAAAAAGAGAAGATCATTCTTGAATGTGATCCTCCAGACAAGGGTTTCTGGAATAAATTTTTGAAATTACTGAAGTAAATTCAGTTTCATGCCTGCACCTCTTTGGATTGAAAAGTTAAAGCAACGTTGGCAACTCAACAGCATAGCACAGGTTATTATCGTGCTTATTGTTTTCGCCTGCACTGGTTTTAGTGTTTACTTCTTAAAAAAACCAATTCTAAATTTACTGATTGGTGAAGGCAATGAGAGCGGAATGGCGAAAACACTCTATTATATTTTTATTCTTCCCATCTATAATATTCTCCTTCTTGGTTACGGATTTCTATTCGGGCAGTTTAAATTTTTCTGGGCCTTTGAAAAAAGATTTTTTAGTCATTTCATCCCCAAGTCAAAAAGAAAATAAGACGTCGTTGTTTAGTTAATCTTAACCAAATGACATTGAAATAGAATACAGAATTAGTCATAATAAAAGAAGCCGTCTGTTACGACGGCTTCTTTGTTTTAAGAAATATGATTTCTTATGTGCTTACGCTTTCTTGGTTTCACCTTTATCGAAATCCAATACAATTGGACCGGCAATGAAGATAGAAGAGTATGTTCCTACAAAAATACCAACGAAGAGAGCGAATGAGAAACCTCTCAATACTTCGCCACCAAAAATCAATAAGATAGTAACAACAACTAAAAGTGTTCCTGATGTAATCAGCGTACGGCTAAGCGTGCTGTTGATGGCATCATTGAAAACTTTAACTCTGTCGTGATTGGTGCCTTGATTAAAGTATTCACGTAAACGGTCAAAAATGATAACGGTATCATTTAAGGAGTGACCGATAACGGTAAGAATAGCTGCCACAAAGATCTGATCGATTTCAAATTGAAATCCGAAAATATGGGCAATTGAAAAGGCAGCAAACACAAACAATGAATCGTGAAGTGTGGCGATGATAGCTCCAACACTGTATTGCCATTTTCTAAAGCGGATTAAAATGTAAATGAAAATTGCAATGAGTGAAAGAAGGCTGGCCTTGAATGCTGAGTTTTTAATGTCATCAGCAACAGTAGGACCAACTTTAGAAGAGCTTGAGATCGTGAAATGACCTGCGTCCATTCCTTTTTCATTTTCGGAATATTTCAGTTTAGTAAAGTTTTCTAATCCTGAAATAAGTTCATGCTTAACTTTTTCATCAGCTGATTCAGAGTGATCATCTATCAGGTGTGAAGTTGTTACTTTCATAACGTTGTTAGCACCATAGTTTTTAACTTCAGTGCTTGCTTTCTCAAAACTTTCAGTCAATGCTATTTTTAAATCAGTAGCAGCAACCGGGGTGCTAAAGCTAACAACATAAGAACGTCCACCTTTGAAATCGACACCCAGATTTAATCCCTGAATAGCAACCGCGATAAAGCCTATTACAATCATAGCAACAGATATGATATAATTGACTTTACGCATTCCCACGAAATCAAAATTAGGTCTGTGATTTACGATATTTGATAAGAAAGTATCAAATGAAACTTTTGATTCATCACCTTTACGCGTCATCCACTCAATAATAACTCGTGATATGTAAACAGCTGAGAAGAAAGAAGTGATAATACCGATAATCAATACGATGGCGAAACCTTTCAACGGTCCTTGTCCAAATAAGAAAAGGAAAACAGCACTTAATAGTGTAGTAAGGTTGGAGTCAAAAATACTGGCGAAGGCTCTTGAGAAACCAACGTTGATTGCATCTCTTAGTTTTCGTCCATGTCGTAATTCTTCTTTCACACGTTCATAAATCAGTACGTTAGCATCAACAGCCATACCCATGGTAAGCACAATACCTGCAATACCAGGAAGGGTTAATGCAGCGTTGAACTGAGCGAGAATACCTAAGATGAAGAAGATGTTAAACAGAAGGGCCAAGTTTGCAACCCAACCACTCTTGGCGTAGTAAACAACCATGAACAACACCATGATGCCCAATCCACAGGCCATTGAAATCAATCCTTGATCTTGTGCTACCTTACCCAATGTTGGGCCGATGATAGCTTCTTCTACGATACGAGTTGGTGCTGGTAGTGAACCAGCTTTTAATACGTTAGCTAAATCTTTAGCTTCTTCAACTGTGAAGTTACCGGAGATTTGAGAGTTACCATTTGGTATTTCGTTGATAACATTTGGAGCTGAATAAACTGTCTTATCAAGAACAATAGCAATACGACCTTTTGGTGTTTTGTTAGAAGCTTCGGCTGTCATCTTTGCCCAGATCTTCGTACCAGAAGTGTTCATGGTCATGCTTACAGCAGGCTTACCGTACTCATCTGATGAAAGACGTGCATCCGTAATAACCTCACCAGTAAGTTTAGATTTTCCATTACGACCTAAGTCGATGAAATATAATTCAAGTGCTTCGCTGGCTCCTGTTTGAGTTTTATCAGGTTTGTTACCCCAGTACACAGCAATGTTGCGTAATAAGCTTTTTACTTCTGTACGTCTGAAAATTTTATTTATCTCAGCTGTATCTTTTACGTCATAGCTAAAGTCGCCACGTGATTTGCTTAACGCAAACAATGGAGACACATCCTGATTCAAAGAATCCAATCCATTTTTTTTAGTGCTGTCTTTAGCTGACTGAAGTTCTTTTTCAAGTTTAGAAGCAGCGGTATCTTTTTTAAGGGTATCAGCTGTAAGAAGTGAAGTCAGACTTTCTGATTTTGTTTCAGATTTTGTTTCTGTTGCTTTTTGTGCCTTCTTTTCTTTTACGAGAAAATCGTTGATAGCAATAAGTGATGTATTGCGTTTCTCCATGTCGGCCAAATCCCAGAACTCTAACTTGGCAACGCCTTGCAAAAGTTTACGAACCCGCTGAGGATTGTCTGCGCCAGGTATTTCAATTTGAATGTTACCAGTGTTAGGAAGTAACTGTATGTTAGGCTGAGATGTTCCGAATTGATCTAAACGATTTCTCAGGATGATGAAAGAGCGATCAATAGCGCTTTCAATTTCTTTATTTACCTCTTTGATTACAGTTTCATCAGAGTCATTAATACCAATGCGACCACGGGTAGTTGCACTTGCAAAAATAGTTGCAAGCTTTTTACCAGGATTAGCTTGCTGGTAAGTTCTGAAGAAGATAGAGCTAAACTTTTCAGAAGTAGTTTTTTGTATTTTGATAGATTTATTCAAGGCTTGTAAGAACGCCGAGTCCTGGCTGTTACCACTAAGACCTTTTAAAATATCAACTGGTGAAACTTCAAGAGTTACGTGCATACCACCTTGTAAGTCGAGACCAAGACTTAATTCATTGTCTTTGATTTCTTTGTAGGTAAACTCTGCACCAAATAAATTGTAAACCGGCATGTTCCAGATTGAGTCAATGTAATTCTGTTTTTTAGCCAGGTTAACAATGCCATTCTTGTCTGTTGCTTTGCTGAGTGCATCGTTCTGAACCCTCATGGAGATGACGGTGAACGAGAGGAAGTACAGGCACAACAATGTTATTGTTATGGCAAGTAAAACCACAAATCCTTTATTACGCATAAATTAGTTTGAGTTAGGTTTAAAGTTTAATTATAAAGTCTGTTGTATAATCGGTGGCATGTAGCCACGGAGTCCACTGAATGAAGTCAGTGTAAATGATTTTGGCTGATAAAGTATTAAGGAGCGTTGGGCGAGATGATCACCCGAAAGAGTGTCTGGAAGAATTTTCCTAATGATAATGGAATGCTTTGAGATATTTCAGGCTGTTCGTTTTCTTCAAAAAGAATCTCAAACAGGCAGAATGATTTTGTGTTTATTTCAACGTGAGCTGAGGTGGGTTGTGAGAAGGAGGGAAGTGAAATGTAGCTGTCATCAGCGTTTTTCTGCTTTTCCTGTTTCTCGGTCTTTACTTCCTTTTTGCTATAACGTGCAGCTTCAAAAAAGAAAACCTGCGAAAATATCACCACCAGAGCCGTTATCAGGCCCATTACAATAGTTGCGGTATGAAGTCGTTGTTTTCTCATTTTTCTTTGAGGCCTACAAAAGTAGGGAAATGTAGGAGATGTGCAAATCGGGGAAATATCTGAGATTTTAAAGCTTGGTTTTTAGGTATACGGTAAGTACATCCAGGCCTCTGTTGCATTGGCTATTATTAGGGATTACAATGTCAGCCTTGTGTTTTAAGGGTTCAATGAGGCTTTCATAAATAGGCATAACATGATTCTCATAACGGTATAATACATCGTTAAGATCGTAACCGCGTTCATCGTTGTCACGACGAATGCGTCGGCTTAGTTTTACATGATCTTTAGCCTCAATAAAGATCTTCAGGTCGAGTTCTTTTTCTACTTCGGGGAAGTATTGAACAAACAAGCCTTCAATAACTAATATAGGTGCAGGCCTAAACTCAAGTATTTCGGGTTTTGCGTTTGGGTTGTTAAAGGTGTATTCCTTTATCTTAAGAATTTCACCTTGTTTGATTTTTAAAATATCTGCCGCCAGGCGCTCACGTTCAATGGCCTCTGGCAAATCAAAATTCTGTACTCCCTGGCTGTCTACTTTTTGTTGCTCACGCGGTCTGTAATAATGATCCTGCGAAAGCAGACAAATATCTTCTGGTTTGAATTGAGCAGACAAGTTCTTCAGGAAATAGGTTTTTCCTGATCCGCTTCCACCGGTAATGCCAATGGTAAATGGTTTTTTCATGTTCAAAAATACGAATCTTAAATACTGCTTACTGTATGTCTTTAAGAAAGGCGACTAATTTTTCTACCGCCAACGCACGATGACTTACTTTATTCTTTTCGGCCATGGTCATTTCGGCAAAAGTTTTGGTGTAGCCTTCGGGCTGAAAGATCGGGTCATACCCAAATCCATCAGTACCTTTTTTAGTTTCTGTTATTATGCCTTTTATCACACCTTCAAAAGTTTTTGTTTCACCTAAGCCCATAACAGTAATAACTGTTCTGAATTGGGCTTTTCGGTTTACTTGTCCCTGCAGGTTTTTTAAAAGCAAATTGATATTGTCTTCACTTTTCTTTTGCTCACCAGCATAACGTGCTGAGTATACGCCAGGCGCTCCTTGTAAAGTTTCAACTTCAAGACCTGTGTCATCAGCAAAACAAGGTATTTTATAGTGATCAAAAATGAAGCTTGCTTTCTGAAGAGAATTTCCTTCAAGCGTTGGTTGTGTTTCTTCTAATTCATCAAAGCAGCCCAACTCATCAAGGCTTATAATTTCGAAGTCAGTAAGTATGTGCTTTACTTCTTCAAGCTTGTGTTTATTGTTTGTTGCAAAACAGATTTTCTTCATCATGGTCTATGCAGAGCTTCTTAAAATAAAGAAGTCCGGCATCATGATGCCGGACTTGCTTTTATAATTTAAGGTTTTATTATCCTTTCTTTTTGCCTTTAGGACCAGGCTTGTTAGCATTTGCTGCTTTCTCAGGATCTGTGATATCAACCATTTCGATATCAAACACAAGAATAGAATTTTCAGCAATTTTTTCACCGGCACGTTGTGAACCGTATCCAAGTGTTGATGGAATATAGAATGTAGCCTTTGATCCTTTGTTCATTAGTTTCAACGCTTCATGCCATCCTCTGATAACATTGCTACGTTCGATTACAACATCAAATGGTGCGTATGGCTCACGACGTGCATCGTAAAGACCTTTTTCCTGAGCAACTGCTTTGATGCTTGTATCAAAATAGTTACCGTCTAGCAGGTAACCTGCGTAGTGTACTTTAACACTTTGACCAGGAGTTGCATTTGCACCTGTGCCAGGTTGTGTAATTACATAGCGTAAGCCAGAAGAAGTAGTGTCTGCTTTAATAGCCTTTTCAGCAAGAAATTTGTCAATGGCTTCGACGTCCTTTGTAAGTTGTTCAGTTTGTTTCTTCTGCATCAACTCTTGTTGTTTTGCCATGTACTTCTCACGATTTGTAATTTCTGTAACAGAAATCAGGTAAGAGATTGAAAGCGTTGAATCCATTTTAGGAGGTAATCCACTGCCAACAATGTCTTTGAAGAATTTTTTGATAGGCATATTTACAATAACGCTATCGCCTTTTGATAACTGACGGAACATTTGAACCATTCCATTTTCAGTTTTCAGTGCACTTGTGTCAGCAATAAGAACAGCAGCAGGGAAACCTATTTTGTGAGTATCTGCCCATACTGAATCTTTTGAATCTTTCATCTGGTATTCAAATACCAACACCTCGTCTGTTTTAGCAAGAACGCCATCACCAGCTTTGGCAATTGAGAACTCCATTCCGTTAGGTGTTTTCTTTACGTTAGAATTACAGGCAGCCATCATTAGCAGCGCGCCCATAGCAGCAATTGAAAAAAATTTATTCATGTTGTTTTTCGTTTTCAGTTTTTGAATTTTTTAGTTGATTGATTATAGAGAAGTTGTATTATTTAACAATTCAGCTTGGTATTTTGGCAAAAGGGCCAGTAACTTTTTTAACGTTTCTTCGAAGCTTAAATTACTTTGACCACCGGCAGCATTTTTATGACCGCCTCCTTCAAAGTGTTTTCGGGCAAAATCATTAACAGAAAAATTACCAAGCGAGCGGAAGGAAAGTTTAACACTATCCTTACGTTCAGAGATAAGTACTGCTAGTTGAATCCCCTCAATTGATAACCCGAAGTTAACCAGACCTTCTGTATCTCCGGTTTGTGATCCGTATTTTTTAAGATCATCACTATCAAGAGCGATGTATGCAGTTTTATATTCAGGCAATACCTGTAGTTTCTGACTTAGTACGTAGCCAAGAAGGCGTAAACGTTCAAGTGAGTTGGTATCGTAAATAAGCTTGGATATTTTAGAGGGATTAGCGCCACGATCAACAAGCTCACCGGCGGACTCAAATACTTTATGAGTAGTGTTGGGATGACGAAAGCCACCAGTATCTGTCATGATTCCAGCATAAAGACACTCAGCAATAGATGGATCAATTAAATCCTGATCGCCAAGATTTTTTATGACTTTGTAAACCAACTCAGCTGTTGAGGCAGTCTGCACATCCCACTCAACAAAATCAGCAAAATCTTGTGGCTCTAGGTGATGGTCTATCAACACCTTTTTAGCTGAAGATTTCTGCACCATTTCACCTAACTCATTAATTCTGCTTAGGCTGTTAAAATCCAGGCAGAAAATAATATCGGCTTTTTCAATGAGTGCAGCAGGTTGCTCAGGTTTCTCCTTCTGAAATACAAGCACCTCACTATTGCCGCTCATCCAGTTTAAAAAAGCTGGATAATCGCTTGGCGTAATTACAGTTGGTGTATGTCCTTTTTTCTTTAAATACCCTGCTAATCCCAGTGAAGACCCCAAAGCATCGGCATCGGGTTTAAAATGAGTGAGTATTACCACAGTACGTGGCGTTTTCAAAAAAGCTTGTAAGGCTTGAATATTCTGCATAGTCACCCAAAAAGAAGCGCAAAAATGGTGAAAAATAGTCCATATTCCATAGTGAACTTTCATTAGTCCTCGCCAAAAAATCCAAAAAGGCAAAAACTCTGGCCTTAAGACTATGCACTATGGACTAATTCTTTATTTTTGCGCCCGATTACAGGTATGCCGGATTCGGTACATTCTCTACGAAACTAAAAATTAACATTTATATGGCAGGAAAAAGAACATTCACTATGATTAAGCCCGATGCTGTTATTGCTAACAATACTGGTGCTATCACAAAAATGATTGAGGAAGCAGGGTTCAAAATTATTGCAATGAAGAAAACCAAGCTTTCACCAGAAACAGCTGGCAAGTTTTACGAAGTTCATAAAGAGCGTTCTTTCTATGGTGAATTACGTGACTATATGTCATCAGGTGCTATTGTGCCGATGATCCTTGAAAAAGAAAATGCAGTTGAAGATTTCCGTAAGTTGATTGGCGCTACTGATCCTAAGAAAGCTGAAGCAGGAACTATTCGTAATCTTTTTGCGAAATCAATTGAAGCTAATGCAATTCACGGTTCTGATAGTGATGAGAATGCTGAGATTGAAGGAAGCTTCTTCTTCTCACAACTTGAACGCTTTTAATTTGTAATGTATAGTTATAATTAGGAAGAGCATGGAGTAATCCATGCTTTTTTTATGACCAGTGACTAATGACCGTCGTCTGTGGACCATGGACAGTCGACTTGTAACTAATCAAACAACCCCTTCGATTTTCCCAGTGGTGTTACAATTTTCAGATGCTTGTAAGCAAGTTCAGTAGCTTCTCTTCCTCGCGAAGTCCTTTTAATATATCCTTCCTGAATTAAAAAGGGTTCATATACTTCTTCAATTGTTTCAGACTCTTCACCAACGGCTGTGGCTATAGTTGTTAGGCCAACGGGACCACCCTTAAATTTTTCAATGATGGCACTGAGTATACGGTTATCCATATCATCCAATCCATTCTCATCTACATCCAACGCTTTCAATGCTATTTGAGCAATGGCAATTGTAATGGTTCCATTACCTTTTATCTGGGCGAAGTCGCGAGTACGTCGTAATAAATTGTTGGCGATACGTGGGGTGCCTCTGCTTCTTCGGGCAATTTCAAATGCAGCGTCATCATCAATAGGTGTTTTTAAAATCGCTGCTGATCGTTTTGTTATTGTTGTTAGCAATGCTGAATCATAGTACTCCAGACGAGCATTGATGCCGAAGCGTGCGCGCAGTGGAGATGTGAGTAAACCTGCGCGAGTAGTTGCTCCAATTAATGTAAATGGATTAAGACCTATTTGTACAGAACGAGCATTGGGACCTGAGTCGAGCATAATGTCGATCCGGAAATCTTCCATCGCTGAGTACAAATATTCTTCAACAATAGGATTGAGCCTGTGGATCTCATCAATAAATAAAACGTCATTGGTTTCGAGATTGGTGAGTAAGCCAGCGAGATCACTAGGCTTATCAAGCACAGGGCCAGAAGTAATTTTTATGTTTGATTCAAGCTCATTGCATATAATATGAGACAATGTTGTCTTGCCTAATCCTGGAGGACCATGAAGTAGCACGTGATCTAATGGTTCGCTGCGTTGGCGTGCTGCCTGAACAAAGATTTTAATGTTATCGACTACCTTTTGTTGGCCGGTAAAATCGCTGAAAGATAATGGACGGAGGGCTTTCTCAAATTCCTTTTCCTTGATTGTTAACTCGTCGCCTTCGCCGCTTAGATAATCTTCTCTCATGCGTATGTATCTCTATGTCTATTCGTTGGTAAAGGTCAGAAAATTATTAAAGGTTTCAAGTTTAAAGATAAGCCATGCTGGACTATTTAAGCAACAATGTTGCATTTAAGTTTATTTGTTTACCTTTGCCATCCTTAAAATCGAGCAAACAGCATTCCTCAATGGCATTTAAAATTCTGGTTCTTTTTTTAACACCACTGCTTTCGGGGCTTTTAATTTATCTCATTCCACAAGGAAGACGTACAAATTTTAAGTTGTTACTGGTTTTTGCTGGCTCATATCTGTTTGCCATCACTGTTATTCATATTTTACCTGAGCTTTATATTCAGCATCCTGATTTCAAATCTATTGGACTCTTTGTGCTCGGTGGATTTTTTCTGCAGCAATTGCTGGAATATTTTACTTCAGGTATAGAGCATGGTCACATTCATGCCGGTGATGATCATCATGCACATCACGACCATGACTCCAATCATGATCATCACCATCATCATAAAAGTGTTTCGGCTATTGTGTTATTGATAGCCTTGTGTGTTCATGCCTTTTTAGAAGGCGGTATGTTAGCGCAGCCTGTAACGATGGGCCCTGTGTATGATGTTAACGCCATATTATTAGGCATTGCCTTGCACCGGGCACCGGCAGCTTTTGCGTTGATGACAGTACTTGCCTTTCAACTTAACTCCCGCAAGAAAGCCATACCTTATCTGGTTGGATTTTCATTGGCGGCACCTATCGGACTATTTTTAAGTACCTATCTGGCCGATCGTGAAATACTAACAGCCTCGGGTTTGATTTACCTGTATGCCTTGGTGAGTGGAAACTTTCTTCATATTTCAACCACTATTGTTTTTGAGAGTAGTCCTGAGCACAGGTTCAATGCCATGAAGATGGTGGTAGCCGTTATCGGTGCTTTATTTGCTGTAGCGGTGCAGGCATTAGTATAGATTCAAACAGAAGGATTATCTTTCTTCTATGAATGCAGTTGTTCGATGCAAACCCTGGGTAGGGGATAGGCCGCCTAAAAAAATTCTGGTGATGCGCTTCCAGGCGCTTGGTGATACCGTGATAACGTTGCCCTATCTAAAATCAATAAAACAACAGTATCCTGATATTGTAATTCATTTTTTAACACGCAAGGAAGTAAGTCCTGTTCCGGCAAGCATTTTACTTTTCGATAGAGTGATTACCATAGGTGGAGGTCGCAATGCTAAGCTTCAATTTGTATTGACACTTTTTAAACTTCCCTGGTTGTGGTTTCAGCGATATGATGCTGTGTTGGATTTGCAGAATCATAAAATAAGCAAAGCAGTTCGTAAATTAATGGCTACTGCAGCATGGACTGAGTTCGATCGATCTTCGCCAATATCAGCAGGTGAACGAACAAGACAAACCATTGAAGCTCTTTGGACGTGGAAGATTACGCTTGTTACTTTATTTCAATTTAAAGACAATAAATTTCAGATAGACGAACTGTTAAATCGACATGGATGGAAGCGGGATCATGAACTTGTTGTATTAAATCCAGCAGGCTATTCACCATCACGAAGCTGGCCAATAAATCATTATATAGAATTTGCCAAGGCGTGGATTGAATATCATGAATCAACTCAGTTTGTATTATTGTT
>DATJHZ010000168.1:0-6395 GCA_035493595.1 Cyclobacteriaceae bacterium
TCGTTTTTGAAATAAGCGTTGTAAACGGTGTTGAATAGCTTATTGTCTGTTGAATAGAAAGCAAGCTTAGCCAATTGAAAGGCATATTTTTTCTTATAGAATGAATTCTTTTCACTAGCCAGTGCCTTTTGAATTTCACCAATAGTATTATTTAACTCAATATCGATTTCCTTTTTCTGCTGCTCATCTTCATCCCACCATGTTGTCTGACTTGTAACATTCTCGCTGCTTCGGGCCAGGTCAAAATATTTTTTTGACGCCGCATTCTTTTGAATGTCATCGTAGAAGGAATTTTGTTGTAAAAGAGAATCGCTAAGACTTCCAAAGAGGCAGTTAAATATTTCTTCGTTAGTGGCAGTTGTTTTTACCTGAGAGGCCCACTCATGAGTTAATATGTCTTCATCATCTTCCGAAAAGGTTGTGCCATCTAAATAGTTAAGCTTACCGTTATAGAAGAAACTCCACCACGATTTCTGATGGATCAGATCTGGATTGAAGAGCATATAACGCAGCTCCTCAACTTCTGAGCTATAACTACACGCATGCAGGTTTGTAGGCGTAGGAATAAAGAGTATGATACTAGAAAGAATTGAAAATATTTTCAATCTCTTTCGAATGCTGGTTAAGATCATGATTGTTTAAATGATAAAGACTTACAATGGCTTCCTTATTGTTCTTATGGTTCGATAACCATGTGGCTACATCTTCTACCGCTTTCATATCGGGTTGTTCAAGTCGTATTTCATCTCCCTTACGAATTAAGATGCTGGCAGAGGTATTTCCGTAAACAAAATCTTCCGTCACTTTTAGTTTACTTTCATTTTCAGCTTGCCAATAGTCACGATACTGGTTACGAATGACATCTGCTGAAAGTATTGTCTTAAATTTTCCATCTTGAAATAAAACAGCCCACTCAAAAATTGGCAGCGCATAATCCAGCGAAATCGGATAAGTCTTTGTATCCAGGTAGGACATGATTTCATCTTTATCAAATATGGAATTAGATGTTTTGTTGTTTTTAATTTCCCCAGCATTGTAACACATCAGCATACCTCTGCTTACAGGTGGTATACCGGCCTGCTCTGGATATTTATATTGATAGAGACGAACTGTAGAAGAAATTAACTGCTCTGGAAATTGTTTCTTTACTTCTTCAAGAAAAGCAAAGTATTTATCCTTTGTGGTGGCAGTCCAGTCACAGTCGAATTGAATTTCATGAATTCGTTTTATTTTGACAGCATACAAAGAGTCATGTCGTTGTTGCTCATCGAAGTTTTTTGACTTGAGATTATACGGATTTTGTTCCCACCACTCTTTATCATAAAAATTTTCATAACCGCTGCCAAGAAGTTTTGTCAGCATGTTCATTATTTTATGATGCACCTGCCTGGCTAATTCAGTCGACTGCTCTTTAGTAAGATTTTTAAAGGTTTCGTTGGTAATGAATACAACAGGAACAACATTGGTGGTATCAGGAATGGAGCCGTAGTAATAATCCAGTTGAAGAGGCGATACTGGAATAGTAGTTTTGACTTGGTTACTCCAATCAACATCAAAGAACCTGAGGTAGAGCTTGTTGATTTTCATGGACTGATATAGTGAATCACGCCAGTCAAAAGAATCTACTGAAGTTTGCCAGAAATAAAAAGCCCTTGTTGACGCAGCGTTCTTGTGCTTATCAGATTTGCAAGAGATAAGTATGACTAATGCTAAGAATATATAAAAGCGTTTCATGATACTTTTGTTACTTCTTTTTGAAGGCTGATGAAGTCGGTGGGTAAACAAATTGACTCATTATTATGAGGGTCTAAATGAGCCGACAAAATACTATTTTAATTAAATTCAAAATCTAATCGGTAGATAAATAATTTAATGATTTTCATTTTACAAAAAATACTATCTTGATGAAGGAAAATTAAAGAACCAAAACCATGTCTAAAGTATTGCTCTCCTATGATTTAAAAGAATCCAGTGAATCTCAGCACAATGAACTTAAGAAAATGCTCATTGACGACTATGCTTTTTTTGATGAGATTAAAGGAAAGAGCAAACTTGTGCAATTGCCGGCGACTACGCTTATTAAAAGAGATACTTCATTAGCCCAGGCTACGACTCACTACAAAAACGCCTGCGAAAAACTGGGTATCGAATGGCTTTCATTTATAGTAGTAGAATATTCAGAGGCTACCTTTAACTCGCAGGAAGATTAGTCGATTTTAATAATCAGGATGCTTTACTTTATGAAGCTTTCTTTTTTAATCCGATAGATTTTTACAGGATTGTCTTTGTAAGTAGTTCTCTTTTCCAGTATCAGGTTATTTTTTAGCGCAACCTTTTCTGACTCAACGTTATTCTCATGAATAATTGAAATAATCGAGTCGCGAAAGTTGTTTGTAAAAGCATAGTGCATGCACATTCGTGCAGCTTCAGTAGCATAACCTTTATTCCAGTAGGCCGGTAAAATGGAGTAGCCAACTTCGAGCTCTTCAAGATCATCAACAGTTTGTACGAGGAGACCACATTGACCAATAAAACTGCCAGATGACTTATCAATCAAAACATTCATGCCGCCTTTGTTGTTAGCATATCGCTCAAATGTTTTGTTAAGCCACAGTTTACATCCTTCTTCAGGCGAGAGTTTAACGCCAGACCAGTACCTGTCTGATAGGGGATTCTCGAAAAAAGGAAGCCAGCTTTTAAAATCTGTTGGCTCTAACTTTCGAAAGCGTAACCTGTCTGATTCCTCACCATCAAGTAAGTAATTCATAAATTCTCTCTGAAAGCTTTATACAAACTTTTAATAATTTCTACTGAGTATATACTTGATACAGTGCTGAGGAACTTTATAAAATCGATATGAGCAGAGTCATCGGCTGCATCAGAGATAGTTCTGATAATGGTGAAAGGAACTTCATATTCAAAGCACACTTGCGCCACAGCTGCGCCCTCCATTTCAACACAAAGCGTATCTGGAAGTTCTCGTAAAAGAGTTTGTTTGTCAACAGCATTTGAAAAGAATTTGTCGCCACTGGCTATTTCTCCAGCAACAACTCTGGGCTTTGTTATACCAAATTCAGTTAAGACATCTATGCCAATAGCATTTTGAAGTTTATTAGTTGAAAGAACTTCCTTTATGGCCTTGAGCGCCATGTTCACTTGATGGTCATCACTATCGAGGTAGGTTTTGCCAAGCAATGGTATTTCATGCTTTTTCATGATTGGTCTTGCATCCATATCATGTTGGATGAATCGCTTGCCAATGACAATGTCACCAACTTTCAAATCTGTGTGAATGGCTCCGGCTACACCTGTAAAGATAAGTTCAGTGATTTTGAATTCGGTGATTAACGCTGTTACCGTGGTGGCTGCGGCAACCTTGCCCCACCGTGAGAAGACAACGATGGTTGGGATGGTATTGAGCTTTCCTTTGTAATAAGTTCTCATACCTTGCGTGAACTCCTCACGTTCTTCCAGTAAATGAACAATGCCATCAACCTCTTCGGGCATGGCGCCAACAATACCTATTAATCGATTTTTCTCCATGATGAATTCCTGAAAATAATACTTTACATCTGTATAATTGCTGATGATAGTACCAGTCTTTACAATTCTAAATTAGTTGTAATTTTAATGTTGGGTTAATGTCTTTTAGTTAGGCGTTTTATTATTGAGCCTCACCTTAATCCTCTCCAATGGAGAGGTAAAATTGACTTAACTAAACGACATTTATTATTGAAATTCAGAAACTATGAGAGAGGTTGTCAGTATTGAACTATCGGAGAATGTAACGAATCAGCTTCGTCGGGACAACGACGGGCGAAAGCATTTGATTAATGAGTTGAATACTAAAAACACTGCTATTAAAGATCTTCTGGTTGGCTATCATTATGCGGAAGCTGGCCAGGTTAACAATGTGGTACTAAAAGAGGATTCGGTTGAATTTAAAAATGATCTTGAGGGTACTTTCAAAGTTGAATATGAAACTCATTATTTTATGGCATGCAGCGACAACCACTACGACTCGTGCAATTCTATGATCATTGAATTTGAAGTCGACATAGTAAAGAACGTCCTTGTCCTTAGAGGCGAAGAGGTGTTGGAACGCGCTCCTGATGGCTATTAACACAAGGTATTTTTAAGGTTTTTCTACCAATGACAGGTTCAATCGATAAAACGCTGCCGTGGTTAATTCGTATTTAGTTACTTTTGTATACTTGAAGCAAGTTAATATACCATTACAATCCAGTTAGTAGTAGTATGACAAAGAAGAAAGAACTAATTTCAGATACCTACAAATGTCCCATCCGAAACATTGTAGATCGTTTTGGCGATAAGTGGTCGTTGCTCGTAATTCTAGCGATAGGTGAGAAGCGCGGCCCTATGCGATTCAATGAGATGATGCAAAATATTGGCGAGATTTCGCAAAAGATGCTTACCGTAACGTTGCGCACCCTGGAAGCTGATGGAATCATTCTGAGAATTCATTACACGCAAATTCCTCCGAAGGTAGAATACTCCCTTACCGAACTTGGTCACACCCTTTTACCTTTACTGGAAGAATTGAATACCTGGGCAGTAAACAATCAGGAAGTGATTTTGAAGACAAGAAAGAAGTATGTTGCTAAGAGTGCTTCTTAGTAAGAATATTTGAATCGTCTATTTCAAATTCCATAATATCGCGAAGAGTAATCGGCTTTGTTAAATCGAGGCGCAGGTATGTTACATTCATCGTATCATCAATGATAAAGAATGGTAGATCATCAAACACCTGGAGTAGCGGTTTGTTTTTAGCAGTCTTGATGAATTTCACAGCAAGTTCTTCGTAACCTTTCCTGTAAAGTAATGCTGATAGTTTTTTGATGAATGCGTGTTCGATTTTCTTTTGAGCGACGCGACATGATAATACAAAGTCGATAAGAATAGGGTAGTGCGTTAAAAATGCTGTGCTCGAAAATCCCACTATTCCATAATCACCATACCTGTCTGTGCAGCGCAAGGCAAGACTCATAACATCGGGTTTTGATAACAGATTTTTAAATTCTTCTCTTGAATATCGGTTAGTTGAAAGATTTAGTTGATTGCTGCGTTGAACAAGTTCCCAGCAACGGAGAATATCATCTTCAAGCGTGGGAACAAATGCAGTAATCTTCATCTCGCAGCTTTCCAGAAATTCATCATACGTACCCGTGAAGATTGTCTTAGCATTATCTCTTACCTGCTCTGTAAAATAGCTCTCTCTTCGTTTCTTACTTAAGGTGGTTATGGGAAAATCGAACTCTTTATACGAAAGTATTTCAGTAATCTGTTTTTCACTGTACGTTCTTACTTGTGGTAACGCCGATTTAATTTCATCTCGTTCAAACAGTGAATCATCAATGATCGCAAACGTGTCAATGCTAATGTTTAATTTTTTGCTAATACCTTTTATGTTTTCACTTTTCTGCGACCAGTTAATGGCGGGATATAGAAAATAGTGATCCAGTTCAAATTCTTTAAGCTTCTGCCAGGCTGGATCAAAATCATTTTTGCTCACAATAGTTTGAAGAATGCCACGCTCATCCAGTTGCTTAATTACTTCAGCAACGTGTTCGATAAGAATAACATCTTTATCTTCCGAAAGAATTCCATGCCACAGCGTATTGTCAAGATCCCAGGCAACGCATTTCACCTTGGGAGATGATTCGGCATCGTTGCTTTCGTTATTCTTGAATTTTACAAAATCGAGCCAGGTAAAGATTAACCTTTTTTCGGGTTCATGACTTTCAGGGTACAGATAAATGTAGCCTTCAAGATCATTCATTTTAAAATCGGCAAAAGGTACGCTGAAATAATTATAACCTTGTTTGATAACAAAGGAGCTACGGTATTGTGTTTTGCGAAAACGATTTACTTCTGTGAAATATTCCAGTATGAAATTAAAACTTTCAGGTTGTGGTGAGTAGCATTCAACAACAAAGGCATCAAACAAAGAATTGCTGAATGCATATTTATTACGAAACTTATTTCTGATGACAGTCTTCGCTTCACGTGTTAGTGATGTGTACGAATGTTGTCGTGCGTGAAGTATAACGTTACCAGGAAATGACTGATTTAAGTCAGCTTCCAGTTTAGCCCATTTACGGAAAGTTATATCAGCGCCAAAATCAAAGTGACCGGCAACATTGGAGTTGGGATAAATTCCATAAACAAAACGAGCGCAAGCTCCATCTTGTCTTGGCTTATATAAATTGCATGATGTGTAGCATTCAGGAACGGCGCACTCTACGCAATGTTCCTCCCAGCGTAAATTAAGGATTCGTTGAAGTGTATGTTTATCAATACCAGAAGGCTCTGCCGTAACAGGAATTTCCTTGTTCGCTAATTCCTTATTTGCCCATTCAATCTGGAACATAACT
>DATJHZ010000169.1:0-5480 GCA_035493595.1 Cyclobacteriaceae bacterium
AGGGCATTTTGGAGCCAGTTTAGGTGTTGTTGAACTAACAGTTGCCTTGCATTATGTTTTCAACACACCTTATGATCAACTGATTTGGGATGTTGGGCATCAGGCTTATGGGCATAAAATACTTACCGGGCGCAGAGACGAATTTTACAGTAACCGTGTTTATGGCGGTATTTCAGGTTTTCCCAGAAGACATGAAAGTGAATATGATGCTTTTGGCGTAGGACACTCCTCCACCTCAGTTTCTGCTGCACTGGGAATGGCTGTTGCCTCCAAATATTTAAATAATACAGACAAGCAACACATTGCTATCATTGGTGATGGCGCCATGACAGCTGGTATCGCCTTTGAAGGTATGAATCATGCCGGTGTTTCTGATAGTAACATCCTCATCATTCTTAATGACAACTGCATGGCCATCGACCCGAATGTTGGGGCTTTGAAAGATTATCTTACCGACATTACAACATCCAGAACTTATAACAAATTAAAGGATGATGTCTGGAAATTATTGGGCAAGCTTTCAACTTTTGGAAAGAGTGCGCAAGAGATTGTTTCTAAAGTAGAGACAGGTATAAAGTCTACACTACTCAGTCAGAGTAACATATTTGAATCACTGAATCTTCGCTATTTCGGACCTGTTGATGGACACGATGTGAATCACATGGTAACGGTTCTTAATGATCTGAAAAATATTCCCGGTCCAAAAATATTGCATTGCATTACCATGAAAGGAAAGGGTTATGGCCCTGCAGAAAAAGGTAACGCTACTACATGGCACTCTCCCGGCACATTCGACAAGATTACCGGAGAGATTCATAAAAAGACATACGATAAACCTCAGGCACCAAAATACCAGGATGTGTTTGGGCATTCATTAGTGGAGCTTGCTAAAGTAAATGACAAAATTGTTGGTATAACACCAGCTATGCCATCGGGTTCTTCCATGAATATCATGATGAACGAAATGCCTGATCGCGCATTTGATGTAGGCATTGCCGAACAACACGCCGTTACTTTTTCAGCGGGACTTGCCACACAAGGCCTGATACCGTTCTGCAATATTTACAGTTCATTCATGCAGCGTGGGTACGATCAGGTTGTGCATGATGTCTGCATTCAAAATCTGAAAGTAAATTTTTGTCTTGACCGCGCAGGCTTTGCAGGTGCTGATGGTGCAACGCATCATGGCGCTTATGATATTGCTTTCATGAGATGTTTGCCTAACATGATTGTTTCTGCTCCGATGAATGAAGTTGAGTTGCGAAATCTTATGTACACAGCGCAGCTTCCGCGAGAAGGAAAAGCTTTTTCAATTCGATATCCCAGAGGACAAGGCGTTATGCCTGAATGGAGAAAGCCTTTCGAGGAAATTAAAATTGGTACAGGCAGAAAATTAAAAGACGGTGATGAGCTGGCTATCCTTACATTGGGTCATATCGGAAATTATGCAGTAGAGGTCTGTGAGAATCTGGCCAAACAAAATATTAACGTAGCGCATTACGATATGCGATTCGCCAAGCCGCTGGATAAAGCACTTCTTCACGAAGTATTCTCGAAATACAAAAAAATAATTACTGTAGAAGATGGCTGTTTACAAGGTGGATTTGGCAGCGCTGTCTTAGAATTCATGGCTGATCATAATTATTCTTCAGAAATAAAAAGACTTGGAATCCCAGATCAGGTAGTAGAGCATGGTGAGCAGATTCAACTTCAACACGAATGTGGTTTTGATTCTGAGGGAATTGAAAAAGCCGTAGTCGAACTACTCGAATCAGTCGTCAAAAATGCCTGAACTTAGCTTTCAGGAATTGGGCAGTGGTCCAACACTTTTATTGATTCATGGCTTCCCCATGAACAGCGAGGTGTGGAATGAATTTCGGAAACCACTATCAAAACATTTCCATGTTATAACAATCGACCTGCCCGGATTTGGCACAAGTTCCTCTTTGAAAGAAGGATTTAGCATTGACGACGTGGCTGAGATTGTAATTGAGTGGCTTGAGAAAAAGAAAATTAATAATTGCGTTGTTGTCGGGCATTCTTTAGGAGGTTATGTAGCGCTGGCCATGGCAAGAAAGAAACCCGAAATGTTTGCAGGGGTTGGCTTATTTCATTCTACAGCCCAGCCTGACTCTGATGAAAAAAAAGTTTCACGGCTCAAAGTTGTTGAATTTATAGAGCGAAACGGAGTACTGGCTTTTACTTCGAATTTTATCCCGCAGCTTTTTGCAGATCAGGAGCATCCAGCCATTGAAAAGGTAAGATCCATTGCCATAAAATCCACCAGTGATACTGTAAAAGGTTATACTCTGGCTATGCGTAACCGTCCATCATCATCAGACGTCCTCGAAAATTTTGATAAGCCAGTCTTGTTTCTGGCAGGAAGCAAGGATGGGGGGATACCTGTAGAAACAATTCTACACCAGGCATCTCTATGCCAACGGCCTGATGTACAGGTACTAGAAGGCGTTGCACACATGGGAATGTTTGAGAATTCTGACAAAACTGCCGCCATCATAATTCAATTTTCCGAAACCTGTTTCGCCAAGTTTCCAGATTAGGCTTTTATCGGGAGTATTATGCCTATGTTTTTTTGACTTTTTAGCCAAAACAGTGTTAAATTGTGGTCGATTAGTCCTGTTAATAAGACCCTATACGTTAGGTTTAGTAAAAACAGGATTTTATATTTGCTAATAGAGTAAATTAAACCAACCCATTACCATGCAAGAAGTCGCAGCATATTACGCACCTTGGAACGAATTAGCCCAGAAAATAGCCTATGTACTTTGGGCCATCTCTGTACTGATAGTTATTGGGCATGTTATCAAGCTTGCCATAACCAATGATGCAAAATCAAAGTATGATTACATTAACCGAACAGAGATTAAAATTCTTTGGATTGCTTCTATAGTTCTTATCATTGGATGCTGCTTTTACGCAAACTCTAATGTGACTGAACTTGATGTCCTCTGGTTTACAGTGCGCTCATTCGTTACTTTCTCTATGGGTATGATTGCAGCACTTATCATTCAAAATCTGCTTAAATTTTATTATCCATTCTATATTGAAAAACGCTTAAAGGCTTTACGTTACAAGCCAAGAGTTTCTCCTAAAACAGGAAAGGCCATGAAGCTTTTAAGTGAAGAAGAAGAAGATGCTTACCTTGATGAAGGTATGCAGGCTGAAGAAAATGTATTCTCCATTGACTACGACGTATGGAAGGATGAAGAAACTGGTTACGTTAAAATTGAAAAGTACTCTGGTCACTTACACGCATTGCAGTGCCCTGAATGTAACTATCAGACTTTTAAAGTAGTTCGTGAAGAAATAGTTAAAGCAGCAACTCCTACAGAAGAAGGAGAACTTTCTAAGCATTATCTATGTGGATATTGCGGCTACAAGGCTAAGAAGAATGTAACGCTGCGCGTTGCTCAGAAATATGAAGAAACAACTGCTACTGCATGATAAGAAACCTACTTAAACTTAAATAACAGAAAGCCCCTGCCTTGGCAGGGGTTTTTTGTTTTATAACACTTCTGTTTTTAGAACTCAATCTTATAACTCAACACAGGTATCAGTGGTAATTGATAAGAGGTTTTCACCTTACCTGTCTGAGGGTCGAAATATTTACCGTAGATGTTCTGATGATTCGTTGAATTCTGAAGATCCAATGCCAGCGTTGTTGTTGTCCTGGCTCTGTTGCGTTTCATGCTTACGCGAATGTCAGTTCTGAAGTATGATGCATTTTGCTGATCATACATTTTACTTTCAATGTATTTAGTTTCGCCAGCTTGCATTGATGCGCTATAGTCAATTGGTGTAGTTCGTAAGCCACCACTGTAGAGCGATCTTATATTGATGCCATATACTTTGCTCTTGCCATTACGTGTTGAAGGAAATTCTTTGCCCGCTGTAAAACTGAAAGCATAGTTGCCGTTATACCTGGTGTTCCTCCAGACATTATCCAATGCTTTATACTCAGAGTTATATAATGAAGTAGACAAAAGAAAATATAAGTTGTTATGCGTAAATTGTTCGAGCGTAAGTTCCAATCCATAGTTGCGACCAACACCTTTATTTACCAATGGATCTGTAACATAACCCTCTTCATTGTTAATACTTGAAAAAGGACTTGTAACATCGTTCTTAACAGGAACATTAAATAACCATTGATAGTATGTTTCTGCTTTTACTCGCATGTGCTGACTCAGGGCTTTGTCATAAGCCACCACAATGTGATGAGCTTTAGTAAAGCCTACATTACGATTAGGTTTCTCGTATGAGCCATCATCTTTCATTCGCTGGGCTGAGTAAATTCCAACAGGCTGCATCTGTCCGTGTAACCCATATCCAAGACTTATCGATTGCGTTTCGGTCAAATCATATTTAACTGAAGCGCGAGGTTCAATGGAAGAAGTGTTATTGTCAATCAGATGAAGAAAGTGCAGGCCCGAGTTTAGTGTAATCTTTTCTGTTGCCCGATAATTCCATTGCGAGAAAACTTGCACTGTAGTAGCAGTTCCATTCTCATTTAATTTCGTTTCTATTTGCTGTGTCTCTTTATTTCTTTCACGTTGTGCGAGGGTGAAATAATATTGATTGATGTAGACACCTGATCGAATACTGTTTTTAGAATTGAATTTATGATTAAGCACTGTGCTGATGGTGATCTTCTTGTTTATATAGTGACTCTTATAATCAAAAACAGGATGGTAGCCATTATCTAATTTATCCTGCCTATATCCATTATCATTGCCAGACAATAAAGCAGTAGATTGTAAATATGTATTAGCACCCAGCGTAATAGAATGTTTCAAACCAGCTGCACCTGTATTCGAGAAATAAGTTCCATTCAATCGATCAAACTCATCTTCCCACTTGGTTGAATCTTTCTTGCCTTCATTTACCTGATCGCTTAAACCACCAAATCCAAACAAAGAGAAAGTACCAGCCTTATTTGTGGGTAAATAAATATTGTACGATAAGTCTTGAAAGTTTGTAACACCGTCACCTATATTAACTCCCATCCTCGAAAGAATTGAAAGTGTTGAGTATCGATAGTTAATAAGGTATGAGCCTTTATATTTTTTTGAAAATGGACCTTCTGCTGCAACATCAATGCCTAACACGCCAGCCTGAAAAGTGTATTCTCTCTTTTCATTATTACCTCTGCGTAAATTAAGATCAAATACACCTGATAATGCATTACCATATTCGGCAGGGAATGCGCCCGTGATAAAATCTGAATTTGATAAAAGCTGAGTACTCAATATTGATATCCCTCCGCCTGCAGTAGCCACTCCGGAAAAGTGATTTGGATTTGGAATGTCAATACCTTCCATTCTCCATTGCAAACCATACGGTGAATTACCACGAATAGATATTGCATTGTTGCCATCGCTTGTCTGAACAACGCCAGCATATGATGCCACCATACGTGCAGGATCATTTACTGCAGCAGCATACTTACGCGTCTCCTC
>DATJHZ010000170.1:0-11049 GCA_035493595.1 Cyclobacteriaceae bacterium
TAAAACCATTAGGTTAGGATTAATGCCTGGCTGACCCATGAGCGGCATCATAATACTGGCGGCTGTAAGTCCGGCTACCGTAGCAGAGCCTACGCACACACGAATGACAGATGCAATGAACCATCCCAGAACAAGTGGATGCGCATCGAGTCCATTAAGCAATATGGCAATCTCATTACTAACACCACTATCTTTTAAAATTTGTTTTAATCCACCAGCACCACCCATGATCAGTAATATCATGGCAATGTCTTTAACGGATTCTGAATAAATGTTCATGATTGATTTCATGCTGATGTTCATGCGTAACCCTAAGGTGTACGTTACAACAGCCAATGAAATGAGAATCACTACAGCCGGTGTGCTAAAAAAAGTTAACGTGTTGGATTTGATGTCGTACTGCTTCAGTACGGTTGTTAGAATTGTTGTTATGGCTAATAAAATAACCGGGAGTAAGGATGAGATAATACTGTTTGTTAA
Source organism: Cyclobacteriaceae bacterium (assembly GCA_035493595.1). GTDB lineage: Bacteria > Bacteroidota > Bacteroidia > Cytophagales > Cyclobacteriaceae > DATCRE01. The sequence continues at coordinate 481 of DATJHZ010000170.1, forward strand.
ACTTGGTAATTTGTCATTTGGTATTGCCTCACTCGAAATTTTCTGGTTGAGTGGAGGATTAATATTCTTTAGGGTTTTCGCGAAGATAGGTCCGGCCAGTATAACGGTAGGTATTGCAATGATGAATCCGTATAAAAGTGTTGTACCTAAATCAGCATGGAACTGTGCTATTAATGCTGTCGGAGAAGGATGTGGAGGAAGAAAACCATGCGTTACTGACAATGATGCAATCATGGGTAACCCGATGTAAACAGCTGGTAAATTATAACGATAAACAACTGAAAAAATTAAAGGTATAACCAGAACAAAGGCTACCGTATAGAATAAAGGAATTCCAATGACGAATCCGGTTGCCATTAGTGCCCATTGCACGTAGCGTGGACCAAATAGATTCATCATGCCAGACGTTATCTGTTGAGCAGCACCGCTTTCAGCTACAAGCTTGCCCAGCATCGCTCCACCAATAACAATGATTGCCAGTTCGCCAAGCATATCACCAACACCTTGCTGAACACTGCCAACTACTTTAGTAACATCCAGACCTAGTAGTAAGCCTGCCAATATGGAGACTATCAGGAATGCTAGGAAAGCGTTAATCTTAAACTGACTGATTAGTACGATCAGCAGGACTATGCAGAGAAAAACAATGAGAATAGACATTGGTGGGATTAAAACTTGTCAGGGATCTGAATAATGCGAATTACAATCTCATGTGGATCGCCATCCTTATCCAACAGATTAAACTTCACCATCGGGTTGTCTTTTTTGATTTGACTTTCAACATGGATGATCTGATTGTCCTGAAGGTGTTTCTCAATTTCTTTTTGCAGAATATAAAGTGCGTTCGCGAAATCAACTTCGAGAGGACTAGGGTTGTATGTTGATGTTTTCATGTTAATCTTTAGGGTTGCCTGAGATCAGTTAGTCGCTGGTAGTTAATTGAACTCAATTACTATTTAACGGAGAACTGTACTTACCACCTGATCAAAGCTGAGGCCCATGTAAAACCACTGCCAAAGGCGGCTAGACAAATTAAGTCATTTTCTTTGATTTTACCTTCAGCCCAGGCTTCACTCATAGCAATTGGTATAGAGGCTGCGGTTGTATTTCCGTACCGCATGATGTTGTTATAGATGTGGCTATCAGAAAGACCGAGTTTCTCCTGCACGTATTGGCTGATCCGTAGGTTAGCCTGATGCGGTACTAACAGGTTAATATCATCTTTTGTAAGATTGTTCGCAGTAAGGGCTTCATTAATGACTTCCATGAAACGAACAACAGCGTGTTTGAAAACCTGGTTGCCGTTCATCACAACTTTGTAGGTTGTGGTGTCCAGAATCTGGTCTGGCTGGCGTTCTGTATTAGGCCTGCTGCTGCCGGGATCTTTAATGTAAAGTTCTTCTGCAAAGCGTCCGTCAGAATGGAGGTGTGTTGAAAGCACACCTTGTTTGTCAGATGCCTGAAGAACTGCAGCTCCGGCACCATCACCAAAAATTACGGCAGTGTTTCTTCCTCGTGTGGTTCTATCCAATGCCGTAGATTGAATCTCAGCACCTACTACAAGAACGTTTTTGTACATGCCTGTTTTGATGAACTGATCGGCCACGGATAAAGCATAAATAAAACCAGAACAAGCATTGCGAATATCCAATGCAGGTATGCTCTCCAATCCTAACTCGCGTTGCAATAAAACACCTGAGCCTGGAAAGAAGTAATCCGGGGTGATAGTAGCGAACACAATAAACTCAATATCTTTTTCGGTGAGCTTGGCGCGCTGTAATGCCATGCGTGTTGCTTTCGCAGCCATGTTGGCTACCGTATCTTTCGCAGGGTCGATCCAGCGACGTTCATGAATTCCCGTTCGTTCAACAATCCAATCATGGTTGGTCTCCATGATGGTAGAGAGGTATTCGTTGGTAATGACAGTTTCAGGAACGTGGTGGCCCAGGCCTACAATCTTGGAATAACGCATACGCTGGTAATTTTAAAGATTACGAAGATAGTGAAAATAAGTAGTCCATGGTCCATGGTCCGCAGTCCACGGCTTCCGTGCGATTGCTGTCGACTGTGGACTGTCGACTATAAAACTACATTCACAATCTTACCCTGAACAATAATGACTTTCTTCGGCGCTTTGCCTTCAGTCCATTTTTGAACCAGATCAGAAGCAGTGATGATTTTTTCCATGTCTTCTTTCGGCATGTCTAATGCGAAGTTCATCTTGGCACGAACCTTACCGTTGATGGAGATCGGATAATCAAACGAACTCTCAACCATATACTGTGGATCGTATTTTGGATATGCAGCATTCAGAATAGTATCTGTGTACCCAAGTTTCTCCCAAAGTTCTTCAGCGATGTGTGGTGCAAAAGGAGAGAGCGCGATAACAAGTGGTTCAAGGATAGCGCGTTTGTTTGATTTTAATGATGATAATTCATTCACACAAATCATAAACTCACTTACCGAAGTATTGAAAGAGAAATTATCAATATCCTCTTCAACTTTATGAATGGTTTTATGAAGCACTTTGTATTCTTCACGTGAAGGCTCGTCGGTACTTACCTTGAAGTTACCATTGCTATCATGGAACAGATTCCAGAAGCGGCGTAAGAATTTTGATACACCATCGATGCCATGTGTGCTCCATGGTTTAGATTGCTCTAATGGGCCAAGGAACATTTCATATAAGCGCAATGTGTCAGCGCCATAGTTAGAAACTATATCATCGGGGTTAACGACATTATAATATCGTTTTGACATTTTGTCAACTTCAGAACCACAGATGTATTTGTTATCTTCTAAGATTAATTCGACATCCTTAAGATCGTCTCTCCAGTTTTTGAATTTTTCAATATCTAAAACATCTCCATCAACAAAGGTGATATCAACATGAAGAGGAGTTACTTCGTATTCTTTACGTAAATTATAAGAAACGAACTTATTTGTTCCGTTAATTCTGTAGGCTAGTTTTGAAACCCCCTGAATGTGTCCCTGATTAATCAACTTTTTAAACGGTTCTTCAGAGCTTACATAGCCTAAGTCTTTCAACGCCTTGCACCAGAAACGTGAATACAATAAGTGGCCCGTTGCGTGCTCTGATCCACCAATGTATAAGTCAACATCTTTCCAGTAGGCAATAGCTTCCTTGCTGGCGAACTCACCTGTATTATTTGGGTCCATGTATCTAAACCAGTACCAGCTTGAACCTGCCCAGCCCGGCATTGTTGTCAACTCGTATGTGTTTCCTTTGTAATTCCAATTTTTTGCTCTACCCAATGGAGGTTCGCCTGACTCTGTAGGTTTGTAAGCATCTATTTCAGGAAGTGTAACTGGAAGTTCACCGTCAGGTACAAGTTTAGGCAACCCCTTATCAAAATATACAGGGAATGGTTCACCCCAATAACGCTGACGACCGAAGATGGCGTCACGCATACGGTAATTTACTTTGCGCTCGCCAATACCAAGTTCATCTACTTTGGCCAACGCTTTTTCAATCGCTACATTCCAGACTAATCCATTCAGAAAATCAGAGTTGATCATCTTACCCGACTTCGGTTCGAAGTTTGGTTTGGTGATGTCTGATGTAGGACCTTCTAATACATCAATGATAGGTAAGTTGAAATGTTTGGCAAAAGCGTAGTCGCGTGTATCGCTTGATGGCACAGCCATAACAGCTCCGGTACCATAACCCGCCAACACATAGTCAGCTATCCACACAGGGATCTTTTCATTGTTGAACGGATTGATAACATAAGCACCGGTGAAAGCACCAGAGATACGTTTCACTTCGCTCATGCGTTCGCGCTCTGAGCGGTTCTTTGCTACCTCAACATATTTCGTTACTTCAGCATGCTGTTCTGCTGTTGTGATTTTATCAACCAACTCATGCTCGGGTGCAATTACCATGAAGGTTACACCGTAGATCGTATCGATGCGGGTGGTGAAGACACGGATGGCGGCCTCACCCCGGCCCTCTCCGGAGGAGAGGGGGGAGCTTTCTTTTATCGATGGAGATTTGTCTAAAACCGATTTGATCTCGGCTAATACCTTAGTGTGATTCGTTTTAACTTCTTCATTGGTAAATCGAATGACGCTGAATCCTTCATCTTTTAAAAATGCAGTTCTCGCTTCATCATATTCTTTATTATTTAAATGATATTCACCATCTAATTCAATAACAAGTCTTCTATCGAGACAAACAAAGTCGGCGATAAAAATTCCGATAGCATGCTGTCTTCTTATCTTATGGCCAAGCTTGTTATTACGAAGTTCCTCCCAAAGTAATGATTCAGTTTCAGTTTGATTTTGCCTGTTTTCCTTAGAGAATTCTTTTAAGATACTCCAGTACGCCTTCTCACTAGTCTGATAGCCACCCTTCGGGGTGATGGCTCCCTCTCCTCCGGAGAGGGCCGGGGTGAGGCTTTCATCAGCAAGATAAAAATCTAATTCACAGCCAACACTCTTACCAATCCAGTTGCGCTGCATTTCCTTCAGTGGCTCTGGCCAGTCGATAGTATCAAGGCCTTTTAGCAAGCGTTCTGCATAAGCAGTAATGCGCATACTCCATTGCAACATGTTTTTACGCTCAACAGGATAGCCACCACGTTCGCTCACGCCATCCTTCACTTCGTCATTTGACAATACAGTTCCTAATGCAGCGCACCAGTTAACCATTGTCTCTGATAAATAAGCGATGCGATATTTCTGTAATATATTTTCTTTGGCTTCTTCATTAAATGCTTTCCATTCAACTGCAGTGAATGAAGGAGTTTCCTCATCACACACAGCACTGATGTTTGCATTACCATTTTTCTCAAACTCGGCAATCAATGTGTCAATCTTCTCAGCCTTGTCTGTTTTCTTATTGTAAAAGCTGTTGAACAACTGAGAGAAGATCCATTGTGTCCACTTGTAATAATTTGGATCACTGGTTTGAACCTCACGATCCCAATCAAAAGAAAATCCTATCTGACCTAACTGCTTTTTGTAGGTAGCAATATTTTTCTCTGTTGTAATGCGAGGATGTTGACCAGTTTGAATAGCATATTGTTCAGCGGGCAAGCCAAAGGCATCAAAGCCCATGGGGTGCAATACATTAAACCCTTTTATTCTTTTATAACGAGCAACGATATCAGAGGCAATATAGCCGAGCGGATGACCTACATGAAGTCCAGCACCTGAGGGGTACGGAAACATATCCAAAGCATAGAATTTTGGCTTGGTGGTATCTATGGTAGTTTTATAAACCTTTTTATCCTCCCAGGTCTTTCTCCACTTCTCTTCTATGCGTTTTATTTCGTCTTTACTATAATCGGCCATTGTACGGTTCTTTTTTGGAAAATAGACGGCAAAAATAAAGCAAACTGAGGGGATATTTAAGATTTTGTATTTCAGATTTCAGATTTTAACAGCCATTGCGTCTGAAATTATGAATTACAGAACCTTCAGTGCCCTTTTATTACGACTCGACTATGGTTTGGCAGCAATTAAATTTAGGAATACAGAATTTTATTTGGAACAGATTTTACATCGATAAACGATCTGGAACCTGAAATTTGAAATCTATCGCACTGTTGACTTATCAATACGGGCAGGAGTGTCCTTGCCCGAAATGATAGATTCTGCTGCCAATGCTATGGCACGAATAGTGGCCGTGATATTCTTTACATCCAGCGATTCGGTTTCATCATTAACAGTATGGTAAAGCTTGTCTGAATCAATCTGGTCGGTTGAGAAGCTGTGAGCTGGAACACCTAGGCGAGCCAGCGTAGCGTTGTCTGACCGATAAAAGAGATCTTGTTCCGGATATGGATCTGGATATATTTTGAAAGGTGTACCCTTCAGGTTCTTTTCGATTATGGCGCCGAGATCTGACCGTTCAATGCCCGTCATGAAGGCTGAGTTTTGTCCCCACTTAGAAGCCTTACCAATCATTTCGATGTTAAACATGGTAATCACTTTATCAGGATCGAGTTGTTCTGAAAAATATTTCGACCCATAGCCGCCAATTTCTTCTGCAGTAAAGGCTACAAACACAAGTGTGCGATTATTGTTCTTTGCTTTTTTAAAGTAACGTGCCAGCTCTATGACAGCTGTTGTACCAGAGGCATCATCATCAGCGCCGTTTGCAATGGAGTCGCCATCAATAGCAACATCCTGAATGCCCAGGTGGTCATAATGTCCTGAAAAGATTACCATCTCATCGGGTTTTGTTTTTCCTTCCAGCATGCCGGTGATATTGGTCATTTTGTATGACACAATTTGTTGTGCAGCTCTGACCGTGTATGTGGAAGCAGCAGGTGCCAGAACAAATATCTTCGTTGATTTTCGCTTGCTCGCGAAACGTTCACCGAAATAACCTTTAAACTCCTGAAAGGCAGATTGAAACTCAGGCGCAACAAATACTATCGCGGATAGCGTGTCCTGATAAATTGGCATAGCCTGTTCGTAGAAATATTTATCCTTGTTATCTAAAGTGGCATCAAACGAAATATTTTTGACAGCGAGGTTATTGTTAATGTTAATATCAGCTTTCTCTGAGATCAACACTATGTTTTCGTTTCCTATCTTCTGGCCATCAAGTGTAACCTCAAGTTGTTTGAGACTTATAAAATCTTTTTGAAACTCCTGACGGAAACTGGTTAACCCTTTCAAAGGCTGAAGATGAATACTCTTGAATTCACTTTCAATGAACGTCGCAGCTTTTTCAATCTGATCGGGTTTTTTAGCTGATCTTCCCAGCATATCATCTGCCGCCAGAGTTTTGATGATGCGCTCTACATCTTTTTCCTTGATGTCTTTTGTTACGTTTTGTGCCTGAGTGGAAGACACTATCGTCAGAAATAAAATGAAAGGAAAGTATTTCATTGCTATAGTTATTTATGAGCAAAGTAATCAAAATTAGAACCTGTAATTGGGGTTTTATACTACAAATTTTACCGATCCTCGATTTTCTTGATCAGCGAATTGCCACAATTCATCCAACTCATCCCACAGTTCAGTCACTTGTTTTTATAGAACACCTTCATAAAGGACACATTTGTTGCGTAATGCGAAAATCAACTTTATGAAAGAACTATTTACCATTTTATTTACCGCTATCAGCTTTATTACTTTTTCCCAGACCACAATTTCGGGGCGTGTCACAGACGCTAAAGGTGAGTCAATTCCGTCGGCCAATATTGTTATTCTTGATACATACGATGGTGCCAGTTCTGATGCAGATGGAAAGTTTGTTTTTACATCGACTGAAACAGGAGATAAAATTCTTCAAGTCACTGCCGTAGGTTTTGAATCTTTTCAACAAGCGATTACCCTGGATGGACATTCACAAACCCTAACCGTTAAGTTGCCTGAACTGATCAATCAGCTTGAAGCTGTTACTATTTCGGCCGGTTCGTTTACAGCCGGTGAAGAGAAACGAAGAACGATATTAAAACCATTAGACATTGCCACCACAGCAGGTGCAACAGCAGACATTGCCGGAGCATTGAATACTTTACCAGGCACGCAGAAAGTTGGTGAAAGTGGAAGACTTTTTGTAAGAGGAGGTGATGACAGTGAGGCCCGTGTATTTATTGACGGCCTGGCTGTGTTAAATGCGTATGGCACGGCAGCTCCCAACACGCCTTCGCGCGGACGATTTCTTCCATGGATGTTTAAAGGCACAAGTTTCAGCACTGGCGGTTATTCTGCTGAATATGGTCAGGCGTTATCATCTGCACTGGTGCTGAATTCAAAAGACAAAGTAGAAATGAGCCAGACTGATATTGGTATTCTTTCTGTTGGCGCTGATGTAGCGCATACACAGGCGTGGGAGAGAGGATCGATGACGGGTAAAGTTCAGTACACCAACATTCGTCCATATTTTGGTTTGATTAATCAGCGCATAGATTGGAAGCTTGCACCTGCATCACTTGAAGGAAGTACAGCATTCAGGCAAGAGGTTGGTAAGAAAGGAATGCTGAAGTTCTTTGGCAATTTCAATCGCTCTAACTTCTCACTTTACAATCATGATATTCTTGATTCATCGATAAAACAACTCTATGAACTCACCAATAATTATGCTTATGGCAATGTAGCGTACAGTACAATTCTGAATGACAAATGGAATATCCGTGGTGGACTATCCTATAATTTAAATCAAAACAATACAAAACTTGATGGCAGCCCATTGGATGAATCGGAGAAAGGTATTCATGGTAAAGTTGTAGCCGAGCATTCCTTGTCTGATAAAGTTGAGATCAGATTTGGTACGGAATTAATTGCCCGCGATTATGAAGCCTCTAAACGTGACAGTTCTTCATCAGCTATACTGAAACAGGATTTCAAGGAATCGATATCAGCTTCATTTATAGAGACAGAGATTTATGCAAGCAATCATTTTGTTACGCGTGCGGGTGGAAGATTTGAATACAACTCGTTAACGAATAAATCAATAGTTGATCCACGACTTTCGTTAGCATATAAACCAGGTAAACACGGACAGGTTGCTTTTGCTTATGGCACGTTCAGACAATCTCCGAAGAATTTATATGTGCGTGTAAATAATAATTTGTTGTCAGAAAAAGCTGAGCATTTTATTCTGAGTTATCAGGTGGTAAATGATCAACGCACCTTCAGGGTTGAGACTTACTATAAGAAGTATGATAACCTTGTTAAGTTTCTGGATGCTGATGGTTATGCTTTAAATAACAAAGGCTATGGTTATGCAAAAGGAGCTGAAGTTTTCTGGAGAGACAGCAAATCACTTAAGAATGTTGACTACTGGATTTCATATTCATACTTAGACACAAAACGCAACTATTTAAATTTTCCATACGCTGCAACACCATACTTTGCATCCAAGCACAACTTCTCTTTTGTGTATAAACACTTTCTTACCAAACTGAAATCGCAAGTAGGTTTTACGTATTCATATAGCAGTGGGCGTCCATATAATAATCCCAATGAGAATAAGTTTAATGCGAACATGACGAAAGCGTATCAGGATTTAAGCGCGAACATTAGCTACCTGCCAAAGAACTTTCTGATCATCTATATCTCGTGCACCAACTTATTAGGCTATAACAATGTATTCGGTTATCAATACAGTACGTCACCTGATGAACAAGGTGTTTATCATAGTCGAGCTGTGCAACAAGCAGCAAAGCGTTTTCTTTTTATGGGTGTGTTCATAACTATATCAAAGAATAAGTCAGTTAATCAATTACCCAATTTGTAACAACTAACTAATTTTTATTTACGATTTCAGATTTACGAAGTACGATTACTATTAACGGATCAATTATAACAGATAACAATTAACTAAACTTTAAAAACATGAAAACAACAACTTTAATTCTGGCATTTGCATTATCGTTTATAGTGTCACTGGCCGATGATGGCAAGTACATGGAAGTAATGCAGAAAAATATTATGACAGTTTACACCGCTAAAACTATTCCTGATTTACAGGCGGTGGTAAATACTTTTGAGCGTGTAGGTGCAGCAGAGAAAACAAAGTGGGAGCCTTTCTATTATGCATCATTTGGTTACATCATGATGGCTAATCAGGAAGCAGACCTGACAAAAAAAGATTCCTATCTTGATCAGGCCAATGCTGCTATTAAGAAAGCCAGCGCTATTGTAACCAATGAATCTGAAATTGTAGCCATAGAAGGTTTTATTCAGATGTTAAGAATCGGAGTTGATCCGGCAACACGCGGTCAGGAATATTCAGGTTTGGCCATGCAATCATTTGGAAAGGCTGTCGGCTTGAATCCTGAAAACCCAAGAGCATTAGGTTTATTGGCGCAGATGCAATTTGGCACAGCTCAATTCTTCGGATCGTCAACGGCTGAAGCATGTGGTACCGCAGACAAGGCTCTTGAGAAATTTGCTACTTACAAACCTGCCAGTCCGCTTTCGCCACAGTGGGGCAAAGAGATGACGGTGGAGTTGAAGGGAAAATGTAAGTAGATTTATAGTTCAAGGTTTCAAGTTCCAGGTTATTCATGATGAGATAGTGTAAATTATTTATTATGTAACTTCGCTATTTACTATACCATAACGAATGATTTACATACCAATACAAATGTTACCAACTCAAGCCTGAAGGGCTGATATGATTATAGATACTAGGATTGTTGTGAGTTTTGAACTCCGAAGGAGTGACATAATTTCGCCCCTTCGGGGTTTCACAACAGGCACACTAATAATTCTATAATCATATCATCCCTTCGGGATTATAAACCTGATAAAATAAGTTGATTGACTATTAACTTTTAACTATTAACTGACAACTAAAACCAGGAACTTTGAACCTTGAACTTTATTTTAATAATTAACGAATACTGAATGGATTTTTGTGAGGATGATAGAAAGAGTTTAGTCAGGCTTGTATTGTTTTCTACAATAGGCGGATCGTTGCTTGCCTATTTCACATGTAAAAGTTGCAGTAGTTCACTACAATATTTTTTAATAGCTGCATCGCTTAATACACTCTGTTGGTTTATTCTCTGGGGCGGAAATAGTTTTATGGGCAGTTATATGGATCGTAAAATAAAATGGACGATCAATCCCATTAAA
>DATJHZ010000171.1:0-4249 GCA_035493595.1 Cyclobacteriaceae bacterium
ATATAATGAGGTCATTGTTTCAAGATGTGCATTTGATATATGCTTTGCCAGAAATTGCTGTTCGTGAATAGGAAATAAAATGTCGCTATCAATACCAACAACAAGAGTTCTTGCGGTAATTGTATTCAGTGCTTTTTCAACACTTTCATAATTTCTTCCTACGTTATGACTGTCCATCATTTTAGAAAGTGTCCAGTATGTAAAGGCATTGAAGCGATTAGCTAACTTTTGTCCTTGATAGCGTTGATACGTAGCACCTCTGAACTCGTCAGTCTTCTCATTATTTTTTTCAGCCTGCGTCTGTTGATACGTATCATAATGTCGATATGAAATCATACCAATAGCGCGTGCAGCTTTAAGGCCTTCGGTACCAGCACGCAGGTCATTGTCTTTCCAGGTACTGTCAGCTTCAATAGCCATGCGTTGTGCTTCATTAAAAGCAATGCCCCATGGCGAATGAAATGCATTTGTAGCAATGGTGATCACATTCTGAAAAACTGCTGGTTTCAGAATTGACCATTCCAGTACTTGTTGTCCACCAAGTGAACCTCCAATAATAGTGTGAACACTATCAATGTTAAGTTCCTGACGCAACAAATCAAATGCACGTACAGTATCTCTGTTGGTTATGGAAGGAAATGAATGATAAAAAGATTTTCCAGTTGCTGGATTGATAGATAGCGGACCAGTTGATCCATAACATCCACCCAACACATTTGCACAGATGATAAAGTATTGTCTGGGATCGAAGAATTTTCCTTCTGTAAAAAGATTGCCCCACCAGTCTGTAAAATCTGAGCTGCCTGTTAATGCATGGCAAACCCAAACAACATTATTACGATCAGCATTCAATTTACCAAGCGTAGTGTACTTAAGCTGAAAGCCAGAAAGTGAACCTCCAGCCTCAAGCGCAAAGTTCTGTTGATAATGATATGTGTGATCGTGTTTTTCCATAGTGCTCCTTGGTGGTGAGGGGCTTAATCCTTCTTTATAAATTACGATACAAGTTCTCCTTCGTAAACTTTTGCAAATGCCTGAACAAAGTCAGCTTTGATATCTTCAACATGTTCTATACCTACGGACAGACGTAATAAACTTGGTAATACTCCGGCTGCAATCTGTTCCTCATCACTTAATTGCTGATGTGTTGTAGCTGAAGGTTGAATGATTAATGTTTTAGCATCACCAACGTTGGCCAGATGACTTACTAAATGAAGGTTGTCAACAAACTTGGTTGTGAATTCTTTTGAACCCCTTAATGTGAAAGAGAGTACAGCACCAAAACCGTTGCGTAAATATTTTTTAGCAAGTTTATGATAAGTACTGCTTTCCAAACCCGGATAGTTTACACTTTCAACAAGCGAATGTTGTTCGAGCCATTGAGCTAAGGCTAATGCATTATCAACAGAACGTTGAACACGTAATGAAAGTGTTTCAATACCCTGAAGGAATAAGAATGAATTAAACGGACTTAATGATGTTCCGAAATCACGAAGACCTTCTACGCGCGCACGGATGGCGAATACTATGTTTGGTAAGCCTAGTGGATTCCCTTCACCAAATACTTCCCAGAATTTCAATCCATGATAACCTTCAGATGGTTCAGTGAATTGAGGGAATTTTCCATTACCCCAATTGTAATTTCCACCATCAACAACAACACCACCGATAGAGTTACCATGACCGCCAATCCATTTGGTTGCAGAGGCAACTACAATGTGTGCACCATGTTCAAAAGGTCTGAAGAGATAACCTGCTGCACCAAACGTATTATCAACGATAAGGGGCAGATCATATTTTTTTGCAAGACCGGCAATGGCTTCAAAATCAGGAATATTAAATCCAGGATTGCCAATAGTCTCCAGGTAAAAAGCTTTTGTGTTTGAATCGATAAGTTTTTCGAATGCCTCAACTTTATCTCCATCAGCAAAACGGACTTCAACACCAAGACGTTTGAAGGCTACCTTAAACTGGTTGTACGTACCACCATAAATGAATGATGTAGAGATGAAATTATCACCTGCCTGTAAGATGTTATTAAGCGCTATGAATTGAGCAGACTGACCAGAACCGGTTGCAACTGCAGCAACACCACCTTCTAATGCAGCGATGCGTTTTTCAAACACATCAGTAGTGGGATTCATGATGCGGGTGTAGATGTTACCAAACTCTTTTAAGGCAAATAGATTAGCCCCGTGAAGTGAATTTTTAAAACCAAATGCTGAGGTTTGATATATAGGAACTGCACGAGAGCCTGTTGTAGGATCTATTTCCTGACCGGCGTGAAGCTGAAGTGTTTCGAAACGTAAGTTAGACATGGCTATACTGTTTTTGATGTTAATGATCTGGTTTGAGTTATGTTCGTCAGTCGCTAAACCTAATGTTTAGTGATTGACTATGATGTTGACTTTTGCTTGTAAATAATTATGCTTTAACAGCAACAAGCACAACAACACATGGTGTTATTGTAACAAAAGCAACAAATAAAAGATTGAACAGTGGTGGTAATTTTAGAAAATAAAGTACGCAAGCTCCTGGAGCTTAATTCGTGTTGGAAAATACTAGCGATTTTTTTCATTTTTTAATCGGTTTATATTTCCTCGGTTCTATTCGAGGTCAGGATTTAGCACCTTTCCTTGTTAGGGAGGTTGCTAGCGCTTCCGTGAGCCTGTCTCTCCGCGCTTCTTTATAAATCGATTAAGCAGATATGCTTATTCGACTTTGATACTGCAAACGTAGGGCTTCGGCCATTTGTTTCCAAGAAACGGCCTGAAATTTTTTACCGCGTTACGCCTCACGTGTGTTAGTTCTGTGCATGAAAATGGGATTTTTAAGTCTGATTAAGTGGTAACAGGATTCTGAAAACTGAACCCGTTTTTACATCACTTTCGAAAGTGACATCACCGTTCAATCGTTCTACTGCGCGTTTTAAAATGTAGAGCCCCAGTCCCGTTCCCTGGACACGATCATTTGCGCGAAAGAACATGTTAAAAACTTTAGCCTTAAAATCATCTCTGATGCCCATGCCGTTATCTTCAACAATAATTTTTAAGAAATCATCATTTTCTCTGCTAATGGCTACACGAATAAATGGTTCTCTGTCTATGCGGGCATACTTAATAGCATTTTCAATCAGGTTTTGTAGAATGGTATTAACAATGGCCCATTCAGAATAAAACTCAATACTTTCATCAATCTCTTTAATGAAGGTGATGTATTTAAAATTTTCCAGATAGTGATACGCGTTAATGCAATCATCAAGTGAGGCCCTGAAATTTATTTTCACCCTGCTATCCTGGGTGTGATTCATTCGCGTAAGCTCAATAAGATCCATCACAATATTATTGATGCGCATAATTTGTGATTGATACATATCAAAGTAACGTTGGGCATGCTCATCTTTTACTTCCATCTTGATCAGGTTGTGCAACCCAATGAGCGATGAGATGGGTCCCTTTAAATCATGTGATACCCGATAAAAAAAAGAATCAAGTTCTGCATTCTTTTTTTCAATGATATCTGTCTTATCACGTTGAGATTGGGCTTCACGTTCAAGTGCTTCAATTTTAGATTTAGCTTCATAGCTCTTGATTACATTGAAGGTTTGTGTGTTGATAACGCCTTCTTTTATTTTATTGTAACATTCTAAATACCGTAATGCTTCTACGGCATTGCCTTCTGCTTTTGCAACAAGGTGAAGATGATAGTAAGCTTTGGATTGAATAACCTGTATGTCGTATTGCACAGCGAATTCAAGCGCCATTCCTAAATATTTCTTTGCTTCGCTGTAATCTTTTAATTCGTAGAAGAGTAATCCAATCTTGTTGTAAGCCATGCTCACACCAAGTTTGTCGCCCATTTTAATTTGTAGTTGTAAAGCGTTATTTAAATCAGCTTGCGCTTTTTCAAATTGCTTTAAATGCAGATACACTTTACCTCTTCCATACAAAGCAAAGGCTAACCCTCTGGTATCTTTTGTTTGTTCTTTTATAGATACGCTCTTCTCTATTGTCTCCATTGCCAGGCCAGGTTCGCCTCGCTTCAGGTAAATTCCTGAAAGCGGATTGTAAGCATTCGATTCAAGATTGGAGTCATTAATTAGTTTGCTAAGGTGTACAGACCTTAGGTATGATTCAATGGCACTATGTTGATCGCCAAAATATTCATAGATGGTGCCCATCGATTTTAAAACGCGAGCTTCGTTATAGTGATCTTGCAACTGCCGGTAGATGAAAAGACAGTCTAACAG
>DATJHZ010000172.1:0-8148 GCA_035493595.1 Cyclobacteriaceae bacterium
CAAGCTTAATTAATAAAGAGAAAAACATTCTGGCTGTTGAAGTATTCAGACAACGTCCAGGTGATTTTGGTATTGGCTTCGTAGACTGGAATCCAAGACCACCAGATGAAAGCATGGGCTTATGGAGAGAAGTTTATGTGAACATAGTTGGTTCAGCAGGATTACAACATACCAGCGTTGAATCGAAAGTAAATACAGAAACACTTCGTGAAGCATCACTTACGATTAGAACAGAGGTTGTTAATTATACCAGTGAAACATTAAAAGGTACGTTGAAGGGATCAATCGATTCAATTCAGTTTGAACATGCCATTCAACTTTTACCACACGAGACGAAAGAAGTTTTTATCACAGAAAAAGAAGTTGCAGCACTGCATATTCATAATCCAAAACTATGGTGGTGCAGTGGCTTAGGTAATCCTGATTTGTATAAACTGAAATTAAGCTTCATAGAAAACAACACGCTAAGCGACAGTGCAACAACAACTTTCGGAATTCGTGAAATTAAAGACTTTGTGAATGCCGAAGGATATCGCGGCTTTGCATTGAATGGAAAAAAAGTTCTGATAAAAGGCGGTGGCTGGACAGATGATATTTTTCTTCGCGACACAAAAGAATCAAATGAGACTCAAGTGCAGTACGTAAAACACATGAATCTGAACACCATCAGACTCGAAAGCGTATGGGGTAACAATCAAAGCCTTTATGATTTATGTGATAGATATGGTATCATGGTAATGACCGGTTGGACATGTCAATGGGAATGGGAAAATTATGTAGGCAAACCCTGCGATGATTTCGGTGGAATTCAAACCGAAGCTGAGATGAATCTTATGGTAGAATCGCTAGATAATCAGGTGAAATGGTTACGCGCTCACCCCAGTGTTATCTCATGGTTTGTTGGTAGTGATAAGCTTCCCAAACCTGAATTAGAAACACGTTATAAGAAACTTCTTTCAGGTATTGACAACAGACCTTATGTGGCTGCAGCTGCCGGCATGAAAAGTACTGTAAGCGGACCTACAGGTGTAAAGATGAACGGGCCGTATGAATATGAAGGACCTAATTACTGGTACGTTGATAAAAAGAATGGTGGTGCCTTTGGATTTAATACAGAGACTGGTCCAGGCCCACAAATCCCTGTCAAAGAAACAATTCTTAAAATGATTCCTCAGGATAAACTTTGGCCTATCAATGACATGTACAGTTATCATTGCACTACGGCCGAAGAAGCGTTCAATAAACTTGATCCCTTTAATGAAGCAGTAACTTCACGATTTGGTAAGTCCGACAATCTGGATGATTACATAATGAAATCCAGCGTTGTACAGTATGAAGCGATGCGGGCAATGTTTGAAGCGTTTCATGTTAATCAATCGAAGACAACTGGTATTGTGCAGTGGATGTTGAATTCAGCTTGGCCTTCTTTTTACTGGCACTTGTATGATTATTATTTATTGCCAACATCAGCCTATTATGCTGCGAAGAAAGCCAATGAGCCATTGCAGTTAATGTATAACTACGGCGATCACGGAGTTTATATTGTTAATGAATTGAATGCTGATCAGAAAAACCTAAAGGCAAGAATTCAACTATGGAGTGTTGATGGTAAGCAATTATTATCAAAAGAAGTTGATACGGAAATAGCTTCTCTTACATCATCTAAAATAGCTGATCTCAATAAAATGCCTGGCGTTGTTTTCTTATCACTTGAATTACTCACTGCGGAAAACAAACATGTTGCTGATAATTTTTATTGGTTGTCAGCAAAGGAGGATGAGTATAAGTGGGATAAAACAACATGGGCTTATACACCAATGAAATCTTATTCTGATTTCAAGCCACTCAATACCATGCCCAAGGCTGATGTTAAAGTAACGGTAGATAAAGTTGACGATGCAGAGAATCTGGTGATTGATGTTACATTGAAAAATAGTAATGCCATTGCCTTTTTTCTGAATCTGAATCTGAAGAATGCGAATGGCGAGATTGTAAGACCCGTTTTCTGGAATGATAATTACACCTCGCTGTTACCAAACGAAACAAAGCATTTAACATGCTCCCTTCCAAAGAGTTTACTTCAAAACGAAACAAGTCTGGAGGTGTCCGGATGGAATATCCCTGTCTTGAAAATTGAAATCAGGTAGGTAGGATTTCCGAAATCGAAACAACGCAGGATCATCAATACGGTGTAAAACCCGTTTGCGTAAATTGAGGGTTATTTATTGCAATTTGCGTTGTTTCTTTTTTACTCTTTTTTCATCTTAGTAAACGCTAAGTCTAAAATGAATGAAGAGAAATACCTTTATTGTCATCCTGATTCTACTCATATTTTTTGTCATATCTTTTCTGACAAATATACTGGGGCCATTAATACCTGATATCATTTCAAGTTTTCATCTCAGTGTTGGGCTGGCTGGCTTCATGCCATTTTCATTTTTTGTTGCCTATGGGGTGATGTCAATTCCGGCAGGGCTTCTTATTGAGAAATACAAAGAGAAAAAAGTACTTCTCAGTGCTTTCGCAATGGCCTTTCTTGGTGCTTTGCTTTTTAGTTTGCTTCCGAGTTTTTATGTAGCCATGATCTCATTGTTTTTTATTGGAATTGGTATGGCCATGTTGCAGGTTGTTATCAATCCATTGTTGAGAACAGCAGGAGGAGAATCAAGTTTTGCATTTAATTCCGTGTTGGCTCAATTGTTCTTTGGGGGCGCTTCTTTTTTGAGTCCCATGCTTTATACTTACCTGGTACAAAATGTTCATAGCAATAATGACAATAGCATTATTCAAATCTTTAACTACCTCATACCAGAGAACCTGAAGTGGGTTTCGCTCTATTGGATCTTTGCTTTGATTTCACTGCTCATGATTCTTATCATCTACATGATCAAATTCCCAAAGGTTGAATTGAAAGATGATGAGAAGGTTGAACTTGGTGGCGCATTTACCGAATTACTGGCCAATAAAAATGTTGTTCTTTTCTTCATCGGTATTTTTGCCTATGTGGGTACAGAGCAGGGAATCGCCAATTGGACGTCCAAGTTTTTGCTAACTTATCATGGAGTAGATCCTGTAACAACCGGTGCAGATGTGATCGCTTATTTCTGGGGACTTCTTACTGTTGGTTGTTTTCTAGGATTAATACTTCTTAAATTTTTCGATAGTCGAACTGTACTCATTACGTTCGCTATTGGCGCTATCATTTCATTAGCGTTTGCAATTTTTGGCTCTCAGGATATTTCTCTTTATGCGTTTCCGCTTGCAGGTTTTTTTGCCTCTGTCATGTGGTCTATTGTTGTTTCACTGGCACTGAATTCAGTACCTACTCATCATGGAACATTTTCAGGGATTCTGTGTACAGGTATTGTGGGTGGTGCTGTTGTGCCATTGGCCATTGGTGGTTTGGCGGAGCTTGTCGGTTTACGGTATGCTATGTTGTTGCTCTTTATAACGCTGGGTTATATTTTGAGCATTGGCTTTTGGGCAAAGCCCTTAATTAAAAATGAAACCGTTTCAAGCCTAAAAGACTTGTTTAAAAATTAAATCTAAACAGGAACTCCGATGGCATACAAGGTTATTCTACTGACTGATTTTTCTGAAGAGTATTTTAAGAATCTTCTGCGTGGCATTACCAAGTATTCAAAAGAGTATGGGCCGTGGATTTTTTGTCAGATGCCTTCGTTCTATCGTGAGACGAAAGGTATAGAAGGTATTTTGAATTGGGCTAAAGAATGGGGTGCGAACGGAATCATAGGTCAGTTTTATAATGATTCGAATGTTAGTAAAATAATGAAAGCTGGCATTCCTGTAATTGCACAGGATTTTAAAGAACGATTTACGGACATTCCTAATATCAGTGGAGATTATTTTGCCGCTGGTAAAATGGGAGCAGAGTACTTTTTACGAAAGGGATTTAAGCACTTTGCTTTCTATGGTTTTAAAGATATTGTGTGGTCAAGAGAAAGAGGCGAAGGCTTTGAAAATACATTGAAGGAAATGGGACACGAAGTCCATTATTTCGAACATAAGAAATCGAGATCGCGTGAACTGTGGTATTATAAACCATCATCACTGAGCAAGTGGTTGAAGTCTCTCCCCAAGCCAATAGCAATCATGACGTGTGATGATAACCAGGGACAACATATTACACAAGCATGTCGTCATTCGGGTATCAGAATACCGGAGGAGGTTGCTGTGCTTGGCGTCGACAACGATGAGACTATTTGTAATCTTTCAGACCCGCCGCTATCCAGTATCAGTCTTGATTCTGAGAAAGGTGGTTATGAAGCTGCCAGGTTGCTTCATCAGATGATGAAAAATAAAAAGAAAGATTTTTATGATATTCTTGTAAAGCCAACGCAGGTAATTACCCGTCACTCTACAGATATCTATGCTACGAATGATAATTACATATCTTCTACGCTGCGCTATATTCATCAAAACATCGATTCCAATCTGAAGGTAGATCAAATACTCAAACAAGTTCCACTATCCAGACGATCTCTTGAAAAACGATTTCAGGAAATTACAGGCTATCCGGTTTATAAATACATATACAATCTTCGCGTGGAAAAATTTGCGCAGCGACTTTTAGAAACCGATAAAACTGTCTTTGAGATAGCGATAGAAATTGGTCTTGATGATGGTAAAAATATTTCCCGCTCATTTAAAAAAGTAAAAGGCTGCACACCTCAGGAGTACAGACAAAAATATCTTATCAAAAAGCATTAATCTCTTATACTATTATCTGGTTGTTATCTTTTTTGCAGTTTTCTGCAATCGATGGTGTTTCTGTTTATTAATCTCATTTACGCAATTCGAGGATTTATATACGCAAAATCCAGCACTATAATTTAGGTAGGGAAATAAATTTGTTAATAATCATTTAACAACCTAAACACAATCGCACGCCGTGAACTTTTACATCATAAAAGTTAGCCCTATAAACAATTGTTCTATTTCATGTTTACTAAATAACCAGATATGCGAAATTCTACCAAGCTAAAAGAAACTCAGAACTACTTACACCAAATCAGGTGGCTCTTTACCAAAGCATTTTTCACAATGCTACTGTTGCTCGTTCAGTTTGCCTTGAATGCTCAAGCTATTACTGTGAAGGGAACTGTAAAAGGAAGTGATGGTATTACCATCCCCGGTGTAAGTGTTATTGTAAAAGGTACAAACCAGGGAACATCAACGGATGCGAATGGCGATTATGCTATCAGCGCTTCACCTGATGGAATTCTTGTTTTCTCTGCTATAGGCTATGACAACGAAGAGGTTTCTATCGGTGCAAAAGAACGCATTGACATAACACTGCATGAGTCATTAACAAGTTTAACTGAAGTTGTTGTGGTTGGTTATGGAACACAACGCAAAAGCGATCTTACAGGAGCTGTCTCCAGCGTTAAGGCCGATGATATTAAGCGCATGCCGGTAGCGACAGTTGATCAGGCTCTACAAGGAAGAGCAGCCGGTGTAACGGTTACAGCGAACTCCGGATCACCTGGTACACCCGTGCAAATAAGAATACGAGGTGTTGGTACAATTAATAATTCTTCACCGCTGTTTGTTGTTGACGGATATCCGGTTGATAATATCAGTTTTCTTAATTCATCTGACATAGCGTCGATGGAAGTATTAAAGGATGCTTCAGCTACTGCTATCTATGGATCGCGTGGTGCCAATGGTGTAATTCTTATTACTACCAAAAGTGGAAAGAAAAGTGAGAACACCACCATTAGTTTTGATGCTTACTATGGCTTTGCAAGCATGTGGAGAAAACCAAGTCTTCTTAATGCTTCGCAATGGGGCATGTTAAAATCAGAAGCACTTGCCAATGCAGGTCTTGATCCAATTCCTGAACTTCAGAATTATCAAAGCCTGGGTAAGGGTACTGACTGGATCAAAGCAGTTTCAAGAACGGCAGCTTCGCATAATGCCAATCTCTCTATCTCAGGAGGAAGCGACAAGTTTACCTATTTCATCAGTGCCAACAATTACAAGCAGGAAGGTATCATCAACAAAACAGATTTTGAACGTACTTCCTTGCGATTAAACACAGCAGTGAAAGCTAAGAAGTGGTTGAATATCGGAGAGAATTTAACTATTGAATCGTCTACACAACACAAAATTAATGAAGATGATGAATGGTCTGCTGTTCTTATTGAAGCCAGTAATATAGATCCACTCACACCCGTTAGATTACCAAATGGAAATTTTGCAAGTACTCCTTATATGGATACCAGCAATCCGGTAGCACAGATAAATTATACCAATGCCTATAATAAACTTTTCAATGTTGTAGGAAATGTTTTTGGTGAAATAAATTTATTCAAGTCGCTTCAGTTTAAATCAAATTTTGGTCTGGCTAAAACTTTTGGTGACAATCAGAATTTCGTTCCTGTTTATAGCGTATCTACTTCGCAGCGTAATGAAGTAAGCTCGCTGTATAATAATTCATCTACTACACAAAGCTGGACATGGTCAAACTACTTTACATACACTAAAGAATTTGGTGAGCATCATGTTTCATTGCTGGCAGGAACTGAAGCCTATAATATTTCGAATTCAAATTTTGGAACACGTGTAACTAACCTTATTGATGATCATGGTCAATTCCGTTACGTAAGCAATGCGCTCAGTATTTACGCAACGTCTGACGGTGGCGTAGATCTTGACAACAAAAAACGAATTGCCTCACTGTTCGGAAGACTTAATTATAGCTACGCAGACAAATATCTTTTAACAGCCAACATCAGACGAGATGGCTCTTCCAATTTCGTAAATAAGCGCTATGGGATCTTTCCATCATTCTCTGCAGGATGGCATATTGGCAAAGAGAATTTCATGAGCAATGTTGGCTTCCTCAGCGATCTTAAGATCAGAGGTGGATGGGGAAGTATAGGAAACGAGAAGATCCCGGGATTTGGATTTATCAACCCTGGAAGATTAAATCAATCGTACGTTATTAATGGTGAAATTGTAAATGGTATTACATTTCCGAACGTTGCAAATCCTTCACTTCATTGGGAAACCACGCAAACATCTAACATTGGTCTTGATGGATCGTTGTTGAGCGGCAAGCTGACTTTTAGTGCAGATTACTACATCAAGAAAACTAAAGATATGCTGGTGGCAATTCCAGCACCGGCGCACTCTGGTATTCAGGATTTCCCATTCCAGAATGTTGGCTCTATGCAGAACAAAGGTTTTGAGTTGGAGTTAAGTTATACCGAGACATTAGGCGACTTTAATTATAAGATTGGTGGAAACTATTCTATGTACACTAATAAAGTTACCAGCTTAGGTTCGCTGGATGAGATTGAAGCTGCTCCACTAAGAAATCAGGGTAACGTTTCATTGACAGAAGTTGGAAAGCCTGTTGGACAGTTCTTCGGATATAAAACAGATGGTCTGTTCCAAACGCAGGAAGAAATAAATGCTCATGTTGACAATGAAGGTAATTTACTTCAGCCTGATGCTAAACCTGGAGATATCCGTTATGCGAAAGGTAAAGATGGTCAGTTGTTCCAGGGCATCATCGGAAATCCATTACCAAAATTCACCTATGGTTTCAATGCCCAACTGAGTTACAAATCATTTGATCTGAATCTGTTTATTCAAGGTGTATATGGTAACAAAGTATTTAATGGTACCAAAGTTTATACAGAACGTCCTGATGTAGCCTACAACTTGTCTACTCGCATGCTTAATCGCTGGACAGGTCCCAACTCTACAAACGATGCGCATTTCCCAAGACTTGATGCCAGCAATGCTGACAACACATTGTTCTCAGATCGTTATGTAGAAAATGGTTCATATCTGCGGATCAAGAATACACAGCTTGGTTATACACTACCAGCAAAGCTTCTTAAAAAGTTGAGTGTGCAGAATTTAAGATTTTATGTAGGGGCAACCAATTTGTTGACCTTCACAAAATATACAGGCTTTGATCCTGAGATTGGAACAGGCTATTATGGATCGCTCGATCTTGGTATTGATCGTGCTACATATCCTCAGCCACGCACGTATACATTTGGATTAAACCTTACTTTTTAAAAATTGAAGTATGAAAAAGATAGCAAAAATAACGCTCGCCTATACTTTACTGTTTATAATGTCAGCATGCTCTGACAAGTTCCTTGA
>DATJHZ010000173.1:0-15094 GCA_035493595.1 Cyclobacteriaceae bacterium
AAACTCATTTTTACATGCGATGTTCTTGCTGGCGATGCCACTGTAGATTCAACACCGCCCAAGCTCAAAGCTCGTTTGATAAGCTTTAGTTCATCGATGAACAAGTGAGCGTTTCCTTTTACTTCAAAAGAAAGCATACCACCAAAACCACCGGTCATCTGGCTTTTGGCGATCAGGTGGTTGGGATGATCTGGTAAACCGGGATAGAATACTTTACCTACTCTCGAATCCGATTTAAGGTATTGAGCAATAGTCATAGCGTTATTATTTTGTTGCCTGACACGGAGCACTATAGTTTTTAAACTTCTTTCAACCAGCCAACAGGTTTGGGCATCCAGCGTTCCGCCAAAGTGCATGGCACTTTCGCGAATTTTGTCTATCCACGTTTTTGTTGAAAGTACAGCTCCACAACATATATCACTATGTCCACCAATATATTTGGTGCCGCTATGAGTTATAATATCTATACCCAGATCTATAGGATTTTGATTAACAGGCGAAGCAAAGGTGTTATCGATGATGGTTAGAAGGCCATGCTTCTTCGCAATTTCGCTTATCGCCTTGATATCAGTAATGGTAAGGGTCGGATTAGAAGGCGTTTCAATGTAAATGACTTTCGTCTCAGGCCTGATAGCTTTTTCAAAATTCACGGCCTCCGTACTGTCTACAAAAGTGTACGACATACCAAACTTTGGCAATTCATTTACTATGGCATGGAAAGTTCCTCCGTACACATCATTTGGAAAAATGGCATGATCACCGGTCTTCATCACAGCAAATATGGTTGTGAATATGGCCGCCATACCCGAACTGAAAACCAAACCATCTTCAGTATTTTCAAGTGCAGCCAGCTTATCTATCACAGCTCTTTGATTAGGTGTATTAAAATACCTGGGATACATTGATGCAGGCACTTCTTCATAATCATAAGCCGAAGCAGGAAAGACTGGTGTAACTATTCCTTTGTAGAGGGCATCTCCTGCTGAACCAGCATGAACACTTTGGGTAAGTTTTGAGTGATTTTGATTTTTCATATAGGCCTTAACGTGTGAAGAACCAGACAGAGTTTCAAAACAGAAATAATCATTCCTTTTTTTTCTTTATTTTTCACCATGTTTAACCAAAACCCCTTCAACTATGAAAGACTATAAGTTTTCTACTAAGCATGGCGCGCCTATTGATCCGAATGATGCAAAACGATGGATTGATAAATATAAGACGAAGCATACAAATGAAGTGCATGCATATTTTTTCGGAAGTGAAATCATCAGAAAAATACTTGACCATCCAGAGGCTGTAGGTATGCGTATCTACTTTGGCTATGGCGATGAAGATAAAAAACAGGTAGTGCTCATCGGCTCACGTGAAGATGGCAGCAACATCTGGCCAGACGGTGTTGAAAAAGGAAGCGGAGGAAGCGGAGGAACAGTAGCGGACTCAGGCTCTCCATGTCCACCATATTGCTAAAATAAAAAGAACCCTCTCTATGACGCTAGAGTTATTTATGGTTATCGTGCAGTTGCAGATGTTTGTATTTGCTGCTGGTGCCTTACTCTCATTATCCAAATACAACACCAAGCATCTTTATTTAAAGGTGCTTGGTGTTATTCTTGTGACCTCTACCGCCATTAACTTTTCGATCTATATTGCTTCTGCTCATGGTAATGAGAACATTAATTTTCTGAGTTATATACACCAGTCAGCTCCTCTTCTGAAGAAAATTGAAAAGTTGTTACTATCAATATTCGCTGCAGGTACCTTAGTCTTATTACTAATATACAGGCCTAGTGAAATTTATATCAAGTTTCTTGGGCTTGGGCTTTTAGCATCTGTAATAGGTGATTTTTCTGCTGGATTTCTCCATGACTTAAAAATTAATGTCAACTACTCAGCATCTGTTTACCGGATTATAGCTTTCCCTCTGATCTCAACGCTATATTTTTATGCGTTAGGTAAGCAACATCGAAAATCATTTCTCTATATCAACATTGCCTACTTCATTTTTGCTGTGTTAAACGTTCTTTTTATTCAGAAATCAACTATAAATACATATGCCCTGGTTCTGAATTCGATTCTTGTTATTATTTTCTGTTTGTATTACTTCTATTGGTTGCTGAAAGAACTTCCAACTGCACAACTGCAAAGACTTCCTATGTTTTGGATAAATTCAGCCTTCATAATATACTTTTCAGGAAATCTTTTCCTTTTTGTATTTACTTCCTACCTCGTGCATGTGTTAAATAGCAACCTATTAGTATATTGGACCATTCATAATATTTTAGGAATCATTGAGGGATTGATGATTGTAATTGCTTTATGGCTGGATCTTCGGAATATCAAATCGCCCTCCTAATTGCTATTGGTACGGTAGGCATGCTCTTGCTTGCTATTGCAATTGTGCTTTTCATGGTTTTTTATCAAAAAAGAATGATTCAGGAGCAGGTGAAGCGTCAGAAGCTGGAGATAGATTATCAACAGAAAATGATGCAAGCCACGCTTGAGTCACAAGAAAGCGAAAGGCGTAAGCTTGCAGGCGAGCTTCACGACAGTATTGGTGGGATGCTGTCTGCCATTCGCATGGGCATTTCAACATTAGGAAGGACTTTACCAGATTCTCACAGCATTGACGAGACAAAGGAGATGTTAGACGAGACCATATCTTCCGTTAGACAAATAAGCAGGGATTTGATGCCTTCAACCCTTGAAAAATTTGGTTTGGCGCAGGCATTAAAGGAACTTTGCGATCGCGTTCAGGGAGCCTCACAATTACCAATTCAATTTCAGGAGCAGGAACAAATACCTGTGTTGGATAAAAATAAAGAGTTACTTATCTATCGCATTGTTCAGGAGCTTTTAAATAATGCTGTGAAGCACTCCAAGGCATCATTGGTAAGCGTTACTCTTATTGGCGGAATGAGCTTTCGTCTGGAGGTTGAAGATGATGGAGTTGGATTTAATTTTGATGATCAAAAGAATGACAAACGTTTTGGAAAAGGTCTTGGCTTATATAGTATTGAAAACAGGGCAAGTTTGCTAAATGCAAAATTAGAATTTGAAATGCAGCGCACGAAGGGAAGCAAAATATCATTAACGCTTCTGGATTTATAATTAACCATGAAACAAAAGATTAAAGTTTATATAGCTGACGACCACACGCTCTTTAGAAAGGCTATGGTAAACCTCTTGCGTACATTTAAGTATGTGAGTGAAGTAAAAGATGCAGAGAACGGGCAAGATCTGCTGAACCTGATGAAGAATGAAGTGCCTGATGTTGCTATCGTTGATCTTCAGATGCCTATTATGGATGGAGCTGAAACCTGCGAGCACATTCTTGAGAAGTATCCAGATGTTAAAATTATTGTGCTTACTATGCACGACAGTGATCGTTATGTTCTCCACATGATGGAAATGGGTGCTCACGCCTTTTTACTTAAGAATACCGAACCCGATGAACTGGAGAGAGCCATTCATTCAGTCATTGAGAAAGACTTTTATCACAACGAGTGGGTGGTCACTATCCTCCGTAAAAATGTAAAAGCGCAACGCCCTAATTTTGCTAATGATGATCTGACTGATCGCGAAAAGCAAATTGTTCAATTGGTGTGCCGCGAGCTCTCCAGTAAGCAAATTGCCGAGAAACTTTTTGTTAGTGAGCGTACCATTGAGAATCACAGGGCTGCCATAATGAAAAAGCTGGGTGTAAAAAACACGATTGGGCTGGTTCATTATGCCTATCAGATTGGTATAATGTCATAAACATCCCTTTTTTAACGATAGGTACTTTTACTCATTTTTATGAGTGGTTTTACCTATTCTCAATCAAAACGATTTTTCGGCTAACTTGATTTTTCTGCTTTAAACCAAGGTTTTAGCAAATATTCTTTGTTCAAACTCCCATTGCCATATTTTCCTTTGGCCAAACTGTTAAAACTTTAGGCGACATTCATACCCGAAAGGTTTAGGAAGTTTAATGTTTAACAGGACCGTAACGATGTCGATGAAAATTCTGGTTGTCCATAGGCAGGAGGAAGTTACAGATCACATTAAATCTGTGCTTAACGACAAATCAATAATACGTTACGCCAGTTCGGGCCTGGATGGGCTTCTGGCAGCTCGAATTGAATCCTTTGATCTCATCATTTGTAGTACAAACCTGCCTATGGTTACTGGGTTTGAATTGGTTCGTTCTGTAAGAACGAGCTCTGTTAATAAGAATACTCCGGTCATCTTTTTATCAGATGAATATGTTGATGAAAAAACCGAATATCTGGGTCACGCTTTGGGTGTAGCAGCCATGATGGCAATGGAAGAGGTTGATAGTTGCTTAGCCGAAATCGTAAATGAAAAGGTTAAACCCGAACCAGACAAAGAATGGATTAGCTTGCTTTCTGATAACGATAGGTTGAATTGAAGGGTAAGAAGAACACCCGAAAGCATTTTTTAGTACGGCCAAGTTAAAAGGACCCTTTATACCCTCTCTCTTAAAACTTACCTAGTGTCAGGATGGTTGGCTTTCTGAACTAGAACTAAATTAAACACTCTACTGAACTCAGGTTTAGGCAGAGTGTTTTTTTAGTTTAAAGATGTTGCAATCGGTTCCCATACGCATTCTCTTTTATTGCATTTCTCTTCTAATATTACCTCTGTGTTTTATTCCTATTAATTGATGCTCTGGGGCTTGAACATCACCTCCTAATTTTACGTTATTAGTAGTGTCATTTAACCACTACATCTATGACGAACTTCAATAAAAAACATCAGATCATGGAGTCATTAGACTCGCTTGATCAGGTTCAGGCTGATAAGGTTCTGGACTATATCAAAAGTCTTTTATTTTACTCTAATGAAGAGGCTCACAAAAACTTAAAGCGCGAAGCCCTAAAAGAAATCAGGCAGGCGTTAAGTAAAAAGAGAAAAGTTAAAGTTGCCTTCTAGTAGGTGAGTAATTAAAAGTCATTATAGCTCATAGTTATATGAGTCATGGGAGTATTAGCCTCTATTTTTTAGAGTCGTTACTCAGAATACCATGTTACTTTCTCATCAATTGAAGTTCTTCTTCCTTTAGCTAAGTCTCCCTTTATTGTTCCTACATTAAAGAAGCCAATTAATTTGTCTTCCTTCTTTAAACCAAATGCTTCCTTAGCCTCATCAAAATAAGTAACACCACCAGTACTTAAATAAGCACCCACACCATAAGCCGTAGCTGTGAGATGCATATTTTGAACGGCACAGAATACAGCGCCAATCTCCTCAATTTCTGGTATTGATTTTTTTTCGTCTCGTCTCATGGCAATGACAATGATATGAGAAGATTGCATGGGCTTCGTTAGCAGGTTTTGATAACGTTCTTCTTTAAACGTTCCATCTGCCTCTGTTACTTTCTTATAGACAGAGGCCTGTGTTTCGGCCAGTCTTTTCAATCCCTTGCCTGTATAAACAATAAAGCGCCAGGGTTCAGTAAACTTATGAGTAGGGGCCCAGTTAGCATTTTCAAGCATCTTTCTGACAATAGAATCATCAACTCGCTCACCACTGTATTGCTGCTGAAATACTGATCTTCTTTGGGTTATTATTTCATTTATTCTTTCAGGCTCTATCATCATTTTTAATTTAAGCTTTATGGCAAGAGAGTTTTAGGAATTTATTTAGGGAACAAAGATGAATCAATATTCGGAATTACTTTCAACGCATTCTTGTAATAAATTTTCTTTAGAACATCATCTGGAAGATCCAATCCGTACATTCTCCAGAAAGCATGATATCGTTTATGATAGGGGAAGTAATCATCCGCTGTTTCAAGTACTCTGAAGTACGTGGTATATTCTTCAGGTGCCCAGCTGTCTTTTCCAAACATCACTCTATCCTGATACTTGATTAAAAATTCACGCGCTACACGTGGTTGTCTTCCAAGCTCTGCTATAACAGCACCTATCTCTGTGTACATGTTTGGATATTGTTCCATGAGCTCACCGAGCTTCTTCAAATCATTTCCATACCATCCCAAATGTGCGTTGATGAATTTAGTCTTAGGATGTTTTTTAAAAATGTTATGTTGCTCATCAATAATCTGCTGCCATGGTGCAGGATCTGTATCACTTCTTTTTCTATCAGGATGTGTTTTTAATTCAAGCCATCTTTCATTTTTTTCATCCATAGGCTGCCAGAATTGTTTAGGGTCAGCAGCATGAATTAGTACAGGTATTCCAAGCTCACCACATTTATCCCAGATGGCATCAATTCTCGGATCATCAATATGAACACGATTACCCTTACTATCTCTGGTGCTCATGCCAAGGCTCTTATAAATCTTTAACCCATTAGCTCCTTTCTTCACATCACTTTCCAGTTGTGCTAACATGCGGCTTTGCCATTGCGCGTCATCAATAGCACTGAAATCCATATTGGTAAAAATAATAAAACGTTTTGGTGCATATTGTTTCACATTCGTTAAGCAAGTCTCAAGATGTTCAGTGCTGCCACGACCACGGCCACTTAGGTTTACCATAACAGCCATATTGAGTTTGTCCATTTCCTTTGTTACATCTTCAATATCTCCCTTCGTCATGCTCCATTGATGATTATGTACATCAATGAATGGATACTTGGCTCGCGTAAGTTTATGTTCAGGTGTAACTAATGTTGATGGTGGATCATACTCCTCAAAATCCATTTTTGTTTTTTCCTGAGCTACTGCACTCAGAGAACTCCATAAACTTAGTAGCAGAAAAAAAGTGCAACTCTTTGTGACTATATGCATATTCAGTGTGGTCTTGATTTCAAGTCATTAAAACGAAAGCCCTGAATGATCTGTTCAGAAAATAGGATGAGAGGCAAATTGAATTTATAGAAAAGCTGTCTTTGGCTAAAAAACTCAATGCCCTTTTATAGCATTAACGATTATGACTTAGTTTTTAAATTGACCTGACATATAAAATGATGCTCCGGCAAGACCAAGATCTTTAAAGGTGTTGGTCATTCCCATCATTTGCACAGTAGGGTCACTGCTTGTCATATTTGGTACATGAATAGCAACTATAAAAATTAGCAGCATTATGCCCAACAATAAAGAAGCAAGCCCTGCTTTCTTTTGAATAATGATACTGACTGCAGCTGCAACTAATGCAACACCAGTAAGGTAAACCCAAAATACACCACCTGGTAAAGGAACCATTCCAGACATTGCGTTGGCATTGGTTAAATGTCCAAAGCCAAAACCTAGTAAAGGCAAGGCAAATAGAATTCTGCCCGCAGTTGAAAGTGTTGATTTCATAAAAGAAAAGTTTATTGTTCAGTTCTAAAATACTGAATAAAAATGATTCGGCTTTTTATGTTGCTGTGATGCACAACTCAAAAAAATTTGATGAATGCATTAAACCTTTTATCAAACTGGAAGTCTAATTCCCAAAAATCATTAATGCTATGAAAAAGTTAATGTTGATTGCTCTTTTTGGATTGTTTGCAGGTAGCGCGTCACATGCACAAGCAGTATTTGTAAGAGTCAGACCGGTGCCGCCTGTACTTATCAGACCTGTTTGCCCTGGACCTGGTCATATTTGGGTTGATGGCATGTGGCGTTGGGATCGCAGACTAAGAAGAAACATCTGGGTAGAGGGTTACTGGTCGCGAGGATCACAACGATTCTATCATTATGGCAGAGCCAGAAGATTCTAATTGAAATTAGTTATAAATAAAAAGTAAAAGCCCCGACAGATCGGGGCTTTTGTTTTTTAATGTAGTGGTATATCTCCTGGTTTCTCGCCAGCAACTTCTACGCGAGGTGGCAGCAACTTATACATTACTGGCGTTACCAACCTTGATAATAATGTTGAACTGATAAGCCCGCCAATCAGTACTAAAGCAAGCGGTGAGTAAAGTGGATTTCCCTCGATAGCAAGTGGTATCAATCCACCAATAGCAGTAAGAGATGTCAATACAATAGGTACGAAACGAATCTCACCCGCTTTTTCAATTGCTTCTTCAAGTCTAACGCCGCGTTCGCGTAACTGATTGGTGAAATCAACCAATAGGATAGAGTTCTTTACTTCAATGCCCATAAGTGCTATCAATCCAATGATCGCAACGAAGGATAATGGATTGCCTGTAATCAGCAACATGCTCACTGCACCTATAACGCCAAGCGGAATAACTGACAGCACGATGAGTGTACTTTTAAACGTACCAAACTCTAGTACCAACACGGCAATGAATCCAAAGATTGTAATTAGTATTATGGTGCTGATGCCACCAAATGACTCTTGTTTATTTTCCAATTCACCGGCGGCAACATAATGATAACCTTTCGGGAAAGGAAATGAATTTAATTTTTGGATCACATCATTATTCACATCCTCGTAGAGATAACCGCTCTTCACAAAAGATGTTACCGTTGCATAACGAGCTTTATCATAATGTCGGATGAGGTTGGGAGAAATTTCAAATTCAATCTCAGCAACCTGCCGTAATGGAATTGCCTGACCACTTACAGAGTTTACAAACAATTTGTCAAATACTTCATATGTAGCAGATTTGCCTCGGGGCAGTGTTATATTAATGTTGATCTCGTCTTCTCCTTCGCCTGGCGAAAATTGAGCAACGTTTAATCCTGCTACACCAAGGCGAATCATCCTATCAATATCACTGATAGGTACACCAAGTAAACCAGCTTTCTCTTTATTTATTTTGATATGGAGATCGGTCTGCTGACTTGAGATAGGATTGTTCACATAGATAGTACCCGGAGTCTTTGTTAGAATCTGTTCAACCTTCAATGACAAACTACGAAGCGTATCCAGATTTTCACCAAAGATTCGTATGGCTACCGGTGCCTCAAGTGGCGGACCCTGCTCAAAATCTTTTACTTCAATTTTAGCGTTGGCATAAAACATAAACTTTGCGCGAAGCTTGTCGATAAGTTCTGTTTTATGTTCAGGTTTCATATCCTTAAGCTGCACAAAGAACTGCGCAAAATTAGGAGATTCACTTCGGGCAATTACATTATAGTAGATACGCGGATTTCCTTTGCCAACATTTGTTGTATAGTATGTAATTTCTTCTTCCTTCTTTAATTCACTTTCAACATAACGTGCTACTCTATCAGTCTCATAAAGACTTGTACCATTCGGCGTTTCAATGTTGATTAAAAACTGTGGCTTCTCTGATTTAGGAAACAGACTGAAACCAACCAATGGAAACAATGCCAGACTTCCAACAAATAATACTAAAGCAAACAGCAAAGTTATAACCGGATGTGCCAATGCGCGGTGAAGTACTTTGCTATACGTTCCACTTATTACTTTCTTTAATGCACGTAGAAAAATATTTCCTTCTGGATTAACATGCGTTTTCAATAAACGACTGGACAGGAACGGAACAATTGTAAGCGATACAAACAAAGATGCCAGTACTGTAAAGATCACAGCCATGGGAAGACTCCTGATAAAATCACCAGCTGATTCAGGCAAAAATACAATTGGTAAAAACGCCAGGATAAGTGTAGCGGTACAACCCACTACCGCTAAACCAATTTGTTTTGTCGCTTCAATAGAGGCATCTTTCTTACTCTTGCCTGCACGTAAATAGCGTTCAATATTTTCAATAACAACAATAGAGTCATCTACCAGAATTCCAAGTGCTACAATCAACCCGACAATACTTAATTGGTTGATTGAAAAACCTGCATAGTCTAACATAAACAAGCCTGTAAAAATTGAAAGAGGAATAGAGATCATAACCACAAGCGCTGCTCTATTTCCCAAAGGCAACAGTGTTATGGCAACTAACAGAATAGCAATAAGAAAATCTTTTGAGAAGCGAGTTAATCGTTTCGAAACACTTTCTGATTGATCAAAGTTTTTAACAAGCTTAATGTTATGCGGCAACTCTTTCTCAAACTTTTCAAGCGCAGGATTTATCTGATCTGAAACTTTAAAAATATTTTGACCTTCTTTTTGTGCGGCTGTTAACAAGACTGCTCTGTAGCCATTAAGACGGGTAAGATGAACTTCATCCTGATAATTGCTTTCAACCTCGGCTATGTCTTTCAGATAAACTATTTTTCCATTGGCTGAGTAGACAATAGTATTCTTGATCTCATTGATGTCTTTGTATTCACCGCTGGTCTTAACGTTAAACTTTCGGGTATTCATTTGAATGCTTCCTCCCGGGATGTTCACATTCTCACTTTGTAACGCACCAATTACCATATTGACAGGTATATGTTGTTGTGTCATCTTCTCCAGATTCAGCGATACACGTACTTGCCTGTCAGGATAACCATGGGTTTCAATTTTCTTCAGCGATTTTATTTTTTCAAGTTCATCTTCAAGTTGTTCAACAGCTTTTTGCATTTCACTGTATGTAGCGGTTTCTGATAGTAGGGCCAATTGCAAAATGCTGACATCAGTAGAAGCAAATTTTAAGATCTTGATATCATAAATGTCCTGAGGAAGTTCACCACGAAGCGCGTTGACTTCGCGTACAATCTCCTGATACTTTTCATCAGCATCAGATTCGTGCTTATAGTCAACACGCATTACAGCAAGACCATCATTTACATTTGAGGTAACTCGTTTGATGTCATCAAGCTCATTGATTCTTTTTTCTGCAGGATCAATAACGAGTTTCTCCATGTCAGACGGACTCGTACCAGGATATACAAAAATCACAGAATAGGATGGAGCAACCGTTTCAGGATCTTCTCCACGAGGCATATTAAACAACGAGTTCAGACCCAGTGCCAGCAACAGCACAAAGATGATGAGCGTGAACTGATAATTCTTGACAGAAAACTCAGCAATTTTCATAGTAGGTATTTGTTATTGTTGAGTGATTTGAATTGTTGATGATTCTGTCAGAAAAGCAGAACCTCCTGTAATTACTTCGTTAACATCTTCCAGTCCTTGCGATACAATGGCAGTATCACCATGTAAGTAGGCAATAGTAACAGGTAGTTTTTTTACAGTTTTATCTTTTGCTACAAATACAAAAGCATTTTTACCACTACCTTCCACTAACGCTTCTATAGGAATGCTGCGAAGTGCTTGTTTTTCTGATGGGGTAATTTCAACTTTCGCGAAGAGACCTGAAGCTAGTTTCTTCCCATTCGATTTTATTTTTACTTCTGCGAGATAAAGTCCGTTTACAAGATCAGCACCTTCATTAATCAGTGATACTTCACCATCAAATACTACCGCAGGGTAAGCATCAAATACTATGCTGGCATGATCACCTTTCTTTATCCGTACCCAATCCACATCAGGCAAACCAATTTTTACAATCCAGTTATTTGCAGCTGCTGAATTCGTCATCAATACTGCGGCACCTGCTGTTACCTGTTCACCCTCATTCACAAATTTCTTAATGATCTTTCCTGAAGCTGTGGCACGAATAGTAGCATATTGTTTATTGAAAGAAGCAATTGTAAATGCTTCGTTTGCACCATTATAAGCAGTTTGAAGATTTTGAATTTGCTCAAGCGTAGCAGCTGAGTCCTTATATAACCGTTGACCTCTTTCAAGATCACGTTTTGTTTTTTCAAAATTGTTTTTAGCCTGTGCAACCTGGGCATCAATTTCGGTGAGGTCAAGTAGTGCAAGTGTCTGGCCTTTCGTAACGCTTTGTCCCTCCTCCACTAAAATTCTTGAAACAATACCACCAACTTTAAAAGAGAGTTTTGATTCTGTCTCTGTACTAATTAATCCAGAACTAATAATGGGCATGCTGTAATTCCCCTTTGTTACAGGTGTAAGCTTTACGGCAATAGCAGATTCATCGGCCAGCGGTGCAGCTTCTTTTTGCTTTTTCTCTTCATTGTGCTTGCACGTTACAAACACAACTGCAAGAGAAATAATCAGGAGTGAGCTTAGAAAAATCTTTTTCATAGAAATGAATTATAAGTTGGCAATGGTTTTTTGTAGGGCCGCTTCTTTGCGAAGCAGTTCGTAAGTGTTTATCGTTTGTGTCAGTCGAGCTGTTGTAAGCTTATTTTCAGCATCAAGAAACTCAAGCATAATAGCTTGTCCTTCATTGTATTTTGAACGAATGATCTGAAATGATTTTTCTGTACTCTTCACACCGCTTTGTGAAGTGATGAATGAGCGTTGAGCCGCCTCGAGTTCATGATAAGACTGAATAACCTGGAGTTCAATCTGTTTTTTAAATTGCTCTATTTTAGTCTCTGCCAATTGATAATCCATTCGAGCTTGTTTTATTCTTGCTCGTTTCTCTCCACCCTTATATAGATCCCACGTAAGGTTAAACTGAACAAGCCAATAGCGTTGATCGTTGTTGAACTTATAATAATATCCCTGATAACCTGCATCGCCTACAACCGATATCTTTGGTAACACAGCACTTGTCTTTGATAAGCTTAAAAGTTGATTACTCACTTGCATGCCGCCTTGCACCTGCTTAAGTTCCTGACGTTGATTTAATGCAGTTTCTGAAAGCTCATTGAGATTATAATTATTCTGGAGTTTAGAGGTCAGTGCAGTATCGCGGTCAATACTTGTTGATAACTCTCGGTTGAGTAGAAAATTAAAATAAGATTTAGCGACTTCATTGTTTCGATCAGCTTCAGCAAGTTGCTGTTCAATTTTATCTAACTCATATTCTGTATTGAGA
This sequence comes from Cyclobacteriaceae bacterium, assembly GCA_035493595.1. Taxonomy (GTDB): domain Bacteria; phylum Bacteroidota; class Bacteroidia; order Cytophagales; family Cyclobacteriaceae; genus DATCRE01. The sequence goes on from DATJHZ010000173.1 coordinate 12,622, forward strand.
ACAACATCTTTCGTCGCCTTATCATTCGCAACGAGTCGTTGGTTAATCTTGAGAAGTTCTTGAATGATGACTTTTGTTTGCTTTAGAATAGTAAGTACTTCTTCACTTTCCAGATATTGATAATATGAAGAGGTGATGTTAAACTTCAATTCATTTTCATAAGCTCTACGTTGAGCTTCTTGAACAGAGATCAATTCTTTTTGAGCCTTGTAATTGAAATAGATTTCAGGATTGAACAAAGGTTGAATGAGACGAAGTTTTGTATCGTGAAAATCATTTGGAAGAAATTGGGTATTTACATTTTGTAAGTCTGTAGGAAAGTGGGTACCATTAGCCTGGTTGAGTGTTTTATAAATCGGGTTCAGTAAATCACCTACAGGAAATGCAATCTTCCGACCACCATGAGCTGCTGAATAAGATGCATTAGCAGAAAGCTGTGGCAGAAAAAGCGCTCGTGCTATTTCCAGATTCTCAACACTCTTTTCATAATTGATTTGCTCCTGCCTCAGCTGGAGATTGCTTTTCAAACCTTCCTGAATGTAGGAGTCTAAAATCGGATTTTGCGCCTTGGCTACACCCATGGCAACCAACAGCAAACAGATTAGAAGTGGTATTTTAATATTCATTGTTTAAACAATTAACAGTGTTTAGTAAATGGTCAAATTTTTTTAGAGATTGGTTAACATATGTTTAAAAACTTCAAAGGCTTTGAGTTTGATTTCTTCACGTTCATTTTCAGGATAATGTTTCATTCGTTCTCGCAGGGATAATGAACACATACCATGCATAAAACTCCAGATCGTAAAAGATAAAGTATGTGGACTTTGGTTTTTAAAGTGTCCCAACGTTTTACACTCTTCAACAATACTTTCTAAGAATCCAAGTGCAGCACCACCTTCTTTCCACTCATCAGAATTCTCATCGCATCTCATAGGTGATTCGATGATGAACATGATGTCATAGTATTTAGGATACGTGAAAGCAAACTGCATGTACTTCTCTCCCATGGCGAAGAGTCGCTCTAAAGGATTTTTTATTGCAACGATTGGAGAAACATAAGCATTAAAAATTTTGAAGGCCTCACCATGCAATGCATAGAAGATCTCATCTTTATCTTTAAAGTATAAATAAATTGTTGCTGGACTATATTCAATGGCTTCAGCTATGTTACGGATGCTTACCTCTTCAAAACCTCTATCCAGAAAAAGCTGATGAGCCGATTGAAGGATCAGATCCTTCATCTCAACTTTTTGCCTCTCTTTTCTCTCTTTAACGCCCATACTGAATTTGTTAGCACAAATTTAATGAACAGTGTTTATTTTACAAACATTGTTCTTAAAAAGATTAAAAAACCTTGAATTTCGAGCTTAAAGGCATATTTTGCCCTAAAATAATTTCAGGAACAAAGCCATGAGTTTCTGCTTGAAAGATGTATAGGGTGGGTAAAATGCTTTAACAGAAGTAAATCCGCTTCGCTGTTTCATAACGGGTTTCTCGTTAGAAAATGCCAGGAAACCAAAGTAGCCATGTGATTTACCCATGCCGCTATTATTCACTCCACCGAAAGGAAGGTTATGATGCAAGAAGTGAATAGCACAGTCATTCACGCATGCAGCTCCCGATGAAGTTTCATTCAATACTTTTTCGCGAATACTCTTTTCATTTGTGAATATGTATAAGGCTAATGCTTTCGGCTTGTCATTAATGAAGTTTATTGCTTCATCTATTTTTTTGTAGGTTAAGATGGGTAGGATAGGACCAAAGATCTCTTCATCAAGAATACGACTGGTCGGTGATACTTCGGTTAATATCATGGGATGAATAAATCTATCGCCTGCATTAACAGCACCACCAAATTCTTGTTTCGCTCCTTTACTTATTGCATCCTGAATTAATTCATTCAATCTATTAAAGTGTCTGTCGTTTACTATTCTTGCGTAGTAAGAAGAGCTTTCGAATGAACTGCCGTTCTCTGTGAAGAGATTCTTCACCTGTTTAATAAGCTCCTCCGTGAAAGTGCCTACTATTTTTTCGTCTACAAAAACATAATCTGGGGCGACACAGGTTTGGCCATTGTTAACAAATTTGCCAACGGCTGTACGTTGTGCTGCATCTTTTATGTTGGCGGATGATGTTATGATGGTCGGTGATTTTCCTCCCAATTCAAGTGTAACAGAGGTGAGGTTTTCAGCTGCTGCCTTCATCACAACCTTGCCTATGGCAGGACTACCTGTAAAGAAAATATGATCGAAGGGAAGCTTAAGCAATTGTTGTGAAACTTCAGGTCCACCTTCAAAAGCTGAAACAATAGTATTATCAAAAACTTCCTTCGTCATCTTTTGTATAAGAGAAGAAACATGCGGAGTAAGTTCTGACGGTTTCAGTATAACGCGATTGCCTGCTGCAATGGCAGACACCAGAGGGCCGATGCACAAACTAAATGGATAATTCCAGGGGGCAATGATTAAGCAAA
>DATJHZ010000174.1:0-15167 GCA_035493595.1 Cyclobacteriaceae bacterium
AGATTTCGAACTACAGGTGTGACTCTAAACATGCTTTCAATGGGTTCATTTTCTCTTTTACGATTATTAACTAGAGACGGTTAAAGTAACTTTCAATTTTACCGATCTCAAAAATAAAAAAAGTAGGCTTGCCATCGATAGAAAAGTTGGGGGTATTGCAGACAAATAAACTGTCAAGTAAAGAAAGCATTTCTTCCCGCATCAGTTTTTGACCTGTTTTAATAGATGCTCTTCGTGCAAGTGCCTGCGCCAGATTCTCGGCTAAAGGAAGCGCCAATGTAGATTGGTTGATCTTAAATTGTTCGATCAGGCCCTCAAACAGCTCTTTTTCTCGTCCCGCAGGCATGTGAGCAGGCATGCCGTTAATCAGTAAAGTGTTCTTACCGAAAATCTCAAACCTGAAACCCAATGCCGTTATTTCAGCTTCCATTTCCAAAACCAGTGCAAAATCTGCAGGGTTAAAGATTACTGTTTGAGGAAACAGAACCTGTTGGCTTTCGGCTGTTTTATTTTTTAGTTGTGCTATAAATTTTTCAAACAGGATCCGCTCATGCGCCGCCTGCTGGTCAACAATCATCATACCCGACTTCACCTGTTTCACAATGTAACGCGTATGTAATTGAAAGATTATTTTTTCGTCAACAGAAGGTTCTGACGGTATGTCGGGTTGATTAATGGCACTTTCAAATCGCAATGTTTGAACAGATGGAGTGTTATCTGTTTTCTGCAGCAACCGGCTTCCGCTATCGCCTTCAAAAAGTTTCTCCCAGTTCTGTTGATTAGAACGATGCAACGCCGTGCTAAATCGTTCATCGAGATAAGCATCATGCGAAGCAGTTGATGCCTGACTTAATTTAGAAATGATATTTATATCTGCATCGAAATTTAACGCTGGCGCCAAATTGTGTGAACCTATAGCCTGCCGTACGGCGGAACGAACTACAGCATACACAGCGCGCTCATCATCAAACTTGATTTCCGTTTTGGTAGGATGAACGTTTACATCGATATGTCGCGGATCGATGTCAATAAACAAAACATAAAATGGATAACTGCTCTCAGGCATTAATCCCTCGAAGCCACCCATAATGGCGTGATGAAGATAATTGCTGCGGATGAAACGCTTGTTTACAAACAGAAACTGTTCACCACGAGTCTTGCGAATGAAATCAGGCTTGCCGACATAACCTTTTATCTGTACTAACTCAGTTTCTTCATGACATGATGCGAGTTGCTCCTGGTAATTTTTTCCAAACAGAGCTACAATCCGCTGACTTAACTTTGTTGCAGGCAGGTCGTACACAACCTCATCTCCCTGAATGAATGTAAAAGAGAGTTCAGGATTGGCTAAACTCAATCGCTGAAAATCGTCAATGATGTGACGTAACTCCACCGGATTTGATTTCAGGAAATTTCTTCGTGCCGGTATATTGAAGAAAAGATTTTTAACACTGATGCTTGTACCCTTTTCACACGCTACAGGTTCCTGCTTCTTCACATCCGATCCTTCGACAACCAGAAGCGTTCCTAATTCCTGGTGAGCTTGCCTGGTTTTGATCTCCACCTGGGCAACAGCCGCTATAGATGCGAGTGCTTCTCCACGAAAACCCATCGTTCTGATCTTGAAAAGGTCGTCGGCCGTACGAATCTTGGAAGTAGCATGACGCTCTAAACTCATGCGCGCATCAGTCTCAGACATGCCCATACCATCGTCAATTACCTGGATGAGTGTTTTGCCTGCCTCTTTGATAATAAGTTTAATATGCTGAGCACCAGCATCGATGGCATTCTCCATCAGCTCCTTCACCGCCGATGCCGGACGCTGCACCACTTCACCAGCAGCAATCTGGTTGGCAATAGAATCTGGAAGAAGTTGTATGATATCTGGCATGCAGTGCGTTATAATAATTTACTTAACCTTTCATAAAATAATAGAATCATTTATTCTTTTAAGATACAACGGTTGATTGATCTCGTCGTAAATTTGAATTATAAAGGGTTTCTCCAAAAACTTCCGATACTCCTTCTACAGAGAAGGGGATGAGTCAGTACAATAGTTTGGAGAGCCCAAAAGATAATCCATATAAAGGTCTACAAAAATGCCTTTATATAGCTTGAATTACAAAACCCAAACGATCTGATGTTTAAAGTTTTTTTTAGATGCTTTTTTTCTCTGGTATTGCTCTCATCAACAGTCTGTGGCCAAACTACCAAAAGTGTTTGGGCTGATAGTATTCTGTCCAGATTAAGTATCGAAGAAAAAATCGGGCAGTTGATGATGGTGCCTGTCTCCGAACAGACTTCGCAAACAGAGATTGATGAGTTAATCAAAGAGTTTCATATTGGTGGAATCGTCTTTCTCCATGGTGGCCCTGTGCGACAAGCCAGGCTTACAAATCATTTTCAGAAAACTACAACCATTCCGTTGTTGGTAGGTCAGGAAGCGGAGTGGGGACTTGGCATGATGCTGGACAGCACCATAAGTTTTCCTCGTGCGCTTGTGCTCGGTGCCATAAAAGATGACAGCCTGATTTACAGCACCGGCAAAGAGATTGCACGCGAAATGAAGGCGCTTGGTGTTCACATTAACTTTGCACCCGTTGCCGATATGAATAATAATCCGGAGAACGAGATCAGCTATCGATCTTTTGGTGCTGATAAATTTAACGTAGCCAATAAAACCGTTTCGTTTATGCGCGGCATGCAAGATTATGGTATTATGTCTTGCGCGAAAAATTTTCCTGTTAATGGCTTAACCGTTGTTGGTGTACAAAAAGGGCTGCCAGTAATCACACCGTTTGTTGATTCTGTTAATGCATATCCTTTCAAGAAACTTTTTGAAAATGGTCTCACGGGTATCGTACCTGCTTCGGCGGATTTTCCTTTATTCTATGAAAAGAAAGTTCAGATTAAAAAGAACAAGTTTAGCTCGAATGCTTTAACATCGATCTTCACAGGCGAGTGGGTAAAATCACAAATGCATTTTAAAGGACTTGTATTTGTTGATATTCCAGGCATGCAAAGCGCTACAAAAAAATACAGAAGTGGCGAAGCCGAGATGTTTGCTTTTCAGGCTGGTAATGATGTGTTGTTGTCTCCATCCAATATTGCGCAGGCAGTTCGTAAAATCAAGAAGCTGATAAAAAAAGATATTTCATATGAGGCAGTTCTTAACACCAGCGTAAAAAAGATTCTCGAAACCAAATACATTGCCGGGCTATCAAAGCTTCAACCTGTTAATACAGATAACCTTGTAAGCCGGTTAAACAGTAAGGATGCCTTGTTGCTGAAACATAAATTGTATCAGAACGCTGCTACAGTTGTTCGTAATTCAACAGGTAGCATTCCTGTAAAGGCATTAGACAATCGAAAGTTTGTGTACCTCTCAACTGATGATGCAGCTAACGATGAAACACTGGCACGTTTTCTTTCGAGGTACGTTGCGTTTTCAACAATACACATCAATGAGAAAAGTACGGTAGAAGAACTGCAAACATCACTGGCCGATAAGCAGGTTATTGTTGCAGGCTTCTTTCCGCAGACCTCAGAAGCAGTGGTGAAAATCTTGTTGCCAGTTTTAAAAACATTAAGCGCATCAAACGAAGTTATTATCTGTGATTTAGGAAACGGATCAATCTTAAAACAAGTTGACGATTTCCCTACAGTCATAACAGGTTATGTTAACACGCCTGAAATGCTTGAGATCGTACCACAGATAATTTTTGGAGGTTTTGGTGCCCAGGGAATATTGCCATACACAGCAACACTATCAGCAACGGTTGGCACTGGCGTACAAACTACATCACTAAACAGATTCAGCTATGCATTGCCTGAAGAGGCTGGAATGGATGCAGAAACGCTCAAGAAAATTGATGCCATTGCCAACGAGGCTATTGCTATGAAAGCAACGCCTGGTTGCCAGGTATTTGTAGCACGTAATGGCAAAATTGTCTATGAAAAATCATACGGCTTTTTAACATACGAAAATAAAACACCTGTAACGGAACAGACTATTTATGACCTGGCTTCGGTAACAAAAGTTTCAGCAACGTTGCAAGCTGTGATGTTTCTGCAAGAGAAAGGTATGATTGATATCTATCGAAAGATTTCTTACTACCTGCCTGAACTTAAAAATTCAAATAAGAAAGATTTCACCATCAAAGACATTCTAACGCATCAGGCTGGTCTGTGGCCATTCTTACCATTCTGGGCACAGACTATGAAAGACTCTACATATCTGCCCCAGTTTTATAGCAGTACAAAAAGCGATCAATATCCTCTCCAGGTTGCTGATAAACTTTTTGCTTCAGCTGCAATGAAAGACAGTTTATGGAGTTGGATTGTAAAAGCAAAGATCAGAGAGAAGCCATCGCGTACACCGTTTGATTACAAGTATAGCGACATGGGTTTTTATATCATGCAGCATCTGGCAGAGAAACTTCTTAATCAACCTCTTGAAGATTTCATTCATCAGAATTTATATGATCCTTTAGGCTCTTCAACGACAGGCTACTTGCCGCTGCTTAGATTCCCACCACAGCAAATAGCACCTACTGAAGATGATAAGCTCTTCCGGAAATCATTACTCGTTGGCACCGTGCATGATCAGGGTGCAGCCATGTATGGTGGTGCTGCAGGTCATGCTGGTTTATTTAGTGACGCCAGTGATTTAGCCAAGCTTGGTCAGATGCTTTTGCAAGGAGGCATATATGGAGGCAATCGCTTCTATAAACCTGAAACGGTTCACTTCTTTACGCAGAAACAATTTGAAACCAGTCGTCGTGGCCTTGGCTGGGACAGACCTGCACCGGGTGATCCCAACAGTCCAACTTCAGCGTTTGCATCACCCAAAACGTTTGGTCATACAGGGTTTACGGGTACCTGCATCTGGGTTGATCCTGAGTTTAATCTGGTTTATGTGTTTTTGTCTAACAGGGTGCATCCCAGCATGACCAATAATAAGCTCATCAATGCCAATATACGTCCTCGCATTCAGGATGTTATCTATGAATCTATCTTCAACTATTGCCAGTATTAGCCTAATTTTGCCTTCAAACCCAAAACTTTTGTAGTTGTAGCTGAAACTTCTGACTATGTAAATGGGTTAAGAGAAGATGTATTGGCACAGGCAATAAAAGTATGGGCCAATACGTCTTTTAAAACGCATAATAATACACCACCATATTATAAAATGAAAATAGGCATTGTATGTTACCCAACCTTTGGGGGAAGTGGTGTAGTAGCCACCGAACTGGGAAAGGCATTAGCTAAAGAAGGGCACAAAGTTCATTTTATTACTTACTCTCAACCCAGCAGACTAGATTTCCTGAATGAGAATCTTTTCTACCACGAAGTAGACTTTCATTCTTATCCTTTATTTGAATATCCACCATACGAGCTTGCTCTTGCCAGTAAAATGGTAAGTGTAGTGAAGAATGAGGGGCTTGATTTGCTTCACGTACATTACGCTATCCCGCATGCTTCAGCAGCTTACATGGCGAAACAAATATTGAAGACACATGGCATCACCATTCCAGTAGTAACAACCCTTCATGGTACTGATATTACGCTGGTTGGTAAAGATGCTTCGTATGAGCCAGTGGTGACATTCAGTATCAATCAATCGGATGGTGTTACTGCAGTATCAGAAGATCTCAGAAGAGAAACGTATGAATATTTTAAGATCACAAATGATATTGAAGTGATTCCTAACTTCATTGATCTTGAGAAATTCAAAAAGCAAAAGAAAGATCACTTTAAGAAAGCCATTTGTCCTAACGGAGAAATGCTGGTGGTGCATACATCAAACTTTAGAAAAGTAAAACGTATTGATGATGTCATCCAGATCTTTGCCAACATTCACCAGGTAATTCCTTCCAAACTGTTACTGATTGGAGATGGTCCTGAGCGAAATAAAGCCGAAACGTTGTGCCGAGATTTAAACATCGTTCACGATACACGTTTTCTTGGCAAGCTCGAGGCTGTAGAAGAAGTGCTTTCCGTAGCCGATTTATTTCTGATGCCTTCTGAAAAAGAAAGTTTTGGTTTAGCGGCGTTGGAAGCGATGGCATGTGAAGTGCCCGTGATATCAAGTAATTCAGGCGGTATACCCGAATTGAACATTCAGGGTGAAACAGGTTTCTTAAGTGACATTGGTGATGTTGAGGAAATGACGCGCAATGCACTCTTTATATTAGATAAGGATAACTTACCTCGTTTTAAGGCCAATGCATTGAAACGTGCACAGCAATTTGATATTTCAAGGATTCTGCCACTATATGAAGATTACTACAATCGCATCCTTGAAAAGTCGGCTGCCAGATCATTGATCTCATAGATAAACAAAAGCCGTCCCCGACGTAAGTCAGGTACGGCTCCATATCAACTTAGGTTAAATTAAATTGTTAGAATTGTGTCTCCTTAAGAGTTTTCTTTTGAGGAGCCTTTGAATACGTCGGACAAGTAGTGTACGACATGCAAGAAGTTAATAATAGACTAACTCCGATAAACAACAGCACTGATCTTTTCATTGAGTTAACAGCTTTAAACTTTGATTCGGATGCAAAATAATACAGCTTACCGAAACTGATTTTTCAATTTTTGAATATTTATTACATCACCTTAAAAATTAACATTAGAAAGTCGAAACAGAATTGACAAATAAATGGTTAATTGATAATGTCTTTACTATATAACGAAATACCGTGCTAGGCCATCGATTCAGTAAATACAATCCTTCCCCAGATCAAGCTAAAAGCGATTTTGAAAAGCTTTTGAAGATCTTCATGCAACTCATTCTGATTACATCAGGCAATGTTGCAGAGGCACTGCAATGGTTAACAGAGGTTGATCGGCAATATGGTCTTACCAATGATCAATATGGTATTGGTGATTTTATTGAAGACCTGAAACGTAATGGCTACATAACAGATGAAGGCCCAAAAGGTGAGTTTAAACTCAAAGCTAAAAGCGAACAGAACTTACGGCAATCTGCTCTTGAGGAAATCTTTGGCAAACTGAAAAAATCAAAATCGGGAGAACATAATACACATCACAGCGGGCTGGGCGATGAACAAACAACGGAAAAAAGAGATTACCAGTTTGGTGATACACTTGAACAAATAGCGGTTACAGATTCACTGCGCAATGCACAGATTAATCACGGTCTTGATAATTTCTTCATGACTGAAAATGATCTTGAAGTGGTGGAGAGCGAGTACAAGACGCAGACATCAACTGTTTTAATGATTGATATTTCGCACTCCATGATTTTGTATGGAGAAGATCGCATTACGCCGGCTAAGAAAGTTGCCATGGCGTTGGCCGAACTCATCACCAAGAAATATCCTAAAGACACACTAGATATTTTAGTTTTTGGCAATGATGCATGGCAGATTGAAATAAAAGATCTTCCATATCTTCAGGTTGGCCCTTATCACACTAACACTGTTGCCGGCCTTGAGCTTGCGATGGATATTTTAAGAAGAAGGAAGAACAGCAACAAGCAAATCTTCATGATCACAGATGGCAAGCCAACATGTATTAAAGAAGGTATTAAGTACTACAAGAATGCCTTTGGCCTCGATACTAAAATTCTGTCTAAAACATTAAACCTCGCGGGTCAACTTCGAAAACTTAAAATTCCTGTAACAACATTTATGATTGCTACAGATCCCTACTTAAAAGCATTTGTTCGTGATTTTACAAAAGCGAATAATGGAAATGCGTATTACAGTACCTTAGAAGGATTGGGCAATCTTGTATTCGAAGACTTCAAAAAAAATCGCAGAAAAAATCTATAATCATTTAATTCACAAATACTAAAAAATTAAAGGATGGATCACACCCTTATCAAGACACTTGGACAGCTTAAAGCAGCAGGATATAAATCAAAAACAATTAAAGACGAGTTACGGGCAAACCTTATTCAGAAGTTAAAGAATAAAGAAAGTGTCTTTGCAGGAATATGGGGTTACGAAGAAACTGTCATACCCGATCTTGAACGAGCCATCCTTGCCGGTCATGATGTTAACCTTCTGGGTTTACGTGGTCAGGCAAAGACACGTTTGGCCAGACTTATGGTTAATCTTCTGGACGAATACATTCCTGTGATTGAAGGCTCTGAATTGAATGATGATCCTTTAAAACCCATCTCACGATTTGGCATTGACATCGTTAAAGAATTAGGTGACAATACACCTGTTGCCTGGCAACACAGAGATGAGCGTTATACCGAAAAGCTTGCAACTCCCGATGTTTCCATTGCTGATTTAATAGGTGATGTCGATCCGATCAAAGCGGCAACATTAAAGCTTCCATATTCTGATGAACGTGTTATTCACTTTGGATTGATACCACGCTCGCACAGAAGTATTTTTGTTATCAATGAGTTACCCGATTTGCAGGCACGCATTCAGGTAGCGCTCTTTAACATTTTACAAGAAGGCGATATTCAGATTCGTGGATTTAAAATAAGATTGCCGTTAGAGATTCAATTTGTGTTCACAGCTAACCCCGAAGATTATACCAATCGTGGTAGCATTGTAACACCATTGAAAGATCGTATAGACAGTCAGATTATAACACACTATCCGAAGACGTTAGATATCGGTAAGAAGATCACACAACAAGAGGCACGATTGAAGGATGATCAACGTAAATCGATTCATGTAAATGAAATCGCGAAAGATCTTGTTGAGCAGATTGCATTCGAAGCACGTAAGAGTGAGTATGTAGATCCTAAGAGTGGTGTCTCTGCACGATTAACAATTTCTGCATACGAGAATTTAGTGGCTGCAGCGGAACGCAGAAGTATTATCAACAACGAAAAAGATAACTTCATTCGCATTGCTGATTTTATAGGTGTAGTGCCTTCCATAACTGGTAAAGTAGAATTGGTGTATGAAGGAGAGCAAGAAGGCCCTGGCATTGTAGCACAAAACCTGATTGGCAAAGCCATCCGAACACAGTTTGTAAACTACTTTCCCGACCCTGACAAATTCAGAAAACAGAAAGAGAAGAGTCCCTACAAAAAGATTTCAAACTGGTTTGGCGAAGGCAATCTGATCGACTTGCTTCATGATATGACCCAGGCCGAATTTGAAAAGAGCCTGAAGTCAGTACCTGGATTGTTAGATCTGGTTAATGAGTTTCATAAAAATCAGGATGCGCAAACTAAATTATTTCTCATGGAGTTTGCCTTGCATGGATTAGCTGAATATAGTTTGATCAGTAAACACAATCTTTCTGCCGGACTTCAATTCAAAGATTTACTCAGTAGCATGTTCACTATTCCTCGTCCTGGTCAGGATGATGATGACGATGATGAATTAAACAGTGGCAAATTTTAATTTACAATAAGCCCGAAGGGCTGACATGATTGTAGAAATGAAAATTTGAAAATGGTTAAACTCCGAAGGAGTGACATATTTGATTAACTAGCAACGGATAACATTTAACTGTTAACTGCATTGAACAAGCTTCAGGAGTCATCGGTTTATAATCCTGAACAAGTTCAGGAGCTAAAGAAGCTTGTTGCTCGTGGAGAAGGCCTTACACTGGAGTTTAAACGTAAGGCCACCAATCCAGAAAAGATCGTTCGTGAAATGATTGCATTTGCCAATACACAAGGTGGTGTTTTACTTGTTGGCATTGGTGATGACAAAACTATTCCAGGATTGAAATTTCCCGAAGATGAATCATACGTTATTCAACAGGCCCTTAAAAATTGCAAGCCCGGTCTTCTATTCACAGAAACATTCATTCCGATAGGAGATAACAGAATAGTAATTCAATACGACATACCAGAGAGCACCAGGAAACCACATACGCTCTTGCTCGCTGATAACGTAAAAGAATGTTACGTTCGCGCGGAGGACATGAGCATTAAGGCAAGTCGTGAGGTTCGTGAAATCATTCAGCGCGCTCAAAAAAAGAAAGACATCAAATTTTATTACGGCGAGTATGAAACACTACTCATGAAATACCTTGATGAAAATTCTTCCATCACGTTAAAACAATTCATGGAAGTCGCCAAACTCAATCGCTTTCGTGCTTCAAAGAAATTAGTATTGTTAGTACTCGCCAATGTACTCCGGGTAACGCCCGGTGAAAAGGGAGATGTTTATTCCTTGGCATTTCATCAATCGCCTAAAAAATCTTAATCATAAGTTAGATTGAAGATATATAGAGTTATTATCTGTATAACTCTGCACTTCCTTAGCGCACTCTGCGGTAAAAAAATTATCTGTTGAAAAATCGCCAAAGAAGAAAACCTCTGGCACTTAACGGGGATGTAAAATTACCAAAAAAAATCTCTTTTCTACGCTTTCTCGTTTCATAAGCTTTTCATTACATTTCGTTAAACCAAGTTCTTTGTCCCTTATGGCTAAAAACAGTAAAGAGAAAAAAATATTTGTACTGGATACATCTGTTATTATTTACGAACACAACTCAATATTAAATTTTGATGAACACGATATAGGAATCCCAATCACAGTATTAGAAGAACTTGACAACTTTAAAAAAGGAAACGACACCAAAAACTTCGAAGCACGCGAATTCATCCGTTTGATAGACAAGCTGGCAAAGGGCCAGATGCTCCATCAATGGAATCCCATCAATGGAAAAGGCAAAGGAAACTTTAAAGTGCTCATGGATACGGGAGGCACCGGTTCTATTGATGCCAACAAAGTCTTTAATCAGGATAAATCCGATCACAGAATATTAAACTCGGCATTACTTCTTCAAAAGACTGAGAAGGGCAAGAAGGTAATTCTGATTTCAAAAGATATTAACCTCAGGCTAAAAGCAAAAGCACTTGGCTTGCAGGCTGAGGATTATACCACAGGCAAAGTACAGAACATCTCTTCACTCTACACAGGCAAAACCATCATTGAAGATGTTGATGGCAATATGATTAACCTGTTGTATGAGAAAGGTTATTGCCCACCTGAAGAAGTGCTCGGCAAAATCAAGCCGATGAAGAATCACTATTACATATTAAAGAGTGGTAAGAAATCTGTGTTGGCATTCTTCAACTCTGCCAATGGCATGGTTGAACAGGTTGAGAAACATTCTGTTTATGGAATAAAACCAAGAAATGCTGAACAGACTTTTGCTATCCATGCTGTAACAAAACCAGAAATACGTCTGGTAACAATGCAAGGTGTAGCAGGTACTGGTAAAACTCTTATTGCCTTAGCAGCAGCGCTTGATCAGAAAAGAGATTTCAAACAGATCTACCTTGCACGCCCTATCGTGCCATTGAGTAATAAAGATATTGGTTATCTGCCTGGGGATATTAAATCGAAACTGAATCCTTATATGGAACCGCTGTGGGATAACCTGAAGTTTATTCAGAATCAATACAGTGAAGCTGACAAAGAATATTCTAAGATCACTGAAATGGTGGCCAATGAAAAACTTATGATCACACCGCTGGCGTATATACGCGGAAGAAGTTTATCTAACATCTGTTTCATTGTTGATGAGGCGCAAAACCTCACACCACATGAAGTGAAGACTATCATTACCAGGGCAGGTGAGAATACTAAAATCATTTTCACTGGCGATATTCATCAGATAGATACTCCATATCTCGACTCACAAAGTAATGGTTTGTCTTATCTTATTGACCGTATTAAAGATCATGAGCTCTATGCTCATATTACGCTTGAGAAAGGTGAACGCTCAGAGCTGGCCAACCTGGCGAATGAGCTACTTTGAGAATCAATGTGACCAGCTTTTCCCAAAGTTGGACTTTCACACGGTATAAAGCCCGAAATTGATCTGATTTTGATGATTTATCCAGTGGCCTGAAAATCGTAAGGTCTAGGGTAAATCATTAAAGTTATGATACTCAAATTTTTCCTTAAACAATTGTCTTCCCAACGGCAGGTGAATTTTTTGAAAAAAAGAGGAATTATGCTGGGAACACGTATGAAAGATGGTCGTAAGATTTACATCTATATGCTGCGTGACCTTTTTGTAGAAGTGACCTACAAGAATGATAATGTAGATGAAGCACCTGAAAAGCTAAACATGCTTAATGGTCTGAAGAATCTAAACAGTTATCTCGAGAGAGAATTCAAAACGAGCTTCTAAACCCGTCTATAGTTTAATTGCTAAGCCAGCATTCTTCAGGTTTTCCGAATGCTGGCTTTTTTATTACTTCTTGCTCAGAACTTTCACCATGGTGTCGCCAATCTCTGCAGGAGATTCAACAACATGGATTCCGCAGTCTTGCATGATTTTCATTTTGGCTGCAGCAGTATCATCAGCACCACCAATGATAGCACCGGCGTGACCCATTCTTCTGCCTGGAGGTGCAGTCTGGCCTGCAATGAAACCTACCACTGGCTTTTTGTTACCATTTTCTTTAATCCAACGGGCAGCAACAGGCTCATAGTTACCACCAATTTCACCAATCATAACGATGGCATCTGTTTCAGGATCATTCATTAATAATTCAACGGCATCTTTAGTAGGTGTTCCAATAATTGGATCGCCACCAATACCGATAGCGGTAGAGATTCCTAAACCAGCTTTTACAATTTGATCAGCAGCTTCGTAAGTAAGCGTTCCTGATTTAGAAACTATACCAATACGACCTTTCTTGAATACGAATCCAGGCATGATACCAACCTTTGCTTCACCAGGCGTAATAACACCAGGGCAGTTAGGGCCAATCAAAACCAGGTTCTTTCCTTTAATATATTTCTTGGCGATCATCATATCCTTAACAGGGATACCTTCCGTGATCGTGATGATTACTTTTATACCAGCATCAGCAGCTTCCATGATAGCATCTGCAGCAAATGCAGGAGGTACGAAAATGATTGATACGTCAGCACCTGTTTTGTCAACAGCTTCTTTTACCGTGTTAAATACGGGTCTTCCCAAATGTTCAGTTCCACCTTTAGCTGGTGTAACGCCACCAACTACGTTAGTGCCATATTCTATCATTTGGCCGGCATGAAATGTGCCTTCAGATCCGGTGAAACCCTGTACAATGACGCGGGAATTTTTGTTAACAAGTACGCTCATGGAAGTATTCTTTTAAGAAGCACAAAAATAGGAGAATAAACTTTCCGGCCAAACCAGACTAAAACAAGAAAAGCCGCTTAAAGGCGGCTTTTCAGTTATAAATAGCAAGTATTTTATCTATTTCTTAATACCAGGTTCTTTGATCGCATGCCTTAAAAGAAAAGACTCATAATATTCTTTAAACATGGGCACATCCGGAGCCAGCTTTATGGCTTCCTGGTAAGCTGTTATGGCATCTACTAACAGATTGTTTTCTTCATAGAAGCCAGCTTGAGAAAGTTTGCTCATGGCTGTTTCGTCTGATACTACGCCTTGAATTTCATTATAAGAATTTTTTAAACGGTTAATATCTGCACGTGAGAGTCTTTTCAATGTGTACTCATCCGAGATTTTATTTGGATCTGTTTTAGATGACACCTTCACAATGATGTTGTCCTCATTAGCAAAGCTAATATCGTTCAGGTCTATTGTTACTGTGTTGCCAGCTGCTTCAACTTTAGTGAGTTCATCACCAAACATACTGTTGAAGCTAACTATATAAGGCGCAGGTGCTTTATCAGTTTCCCAATTAAGTGTAACCATGTTGTTAAAGACAATTGAAAGCTCAGGCCTTGGTAGATAAACTTTAATTTTTTCAGGACCTCTGTGAACTGCTCCGGTAGCAGCAAGTCTGTTGTTACGTTGGTCAGCTGAGTTGCTGCTCAAAATAAAATCTGTGTACTTGCTCAACACGCTGGTACCAGGACCAACTTGTGATGAAAGTGTAGCAACTTTATAGGTTCCGGCTTTCTTTAACTCAACAGGTTTTCCGCTGGCATGCACCAGACCTAAATAGGCGTTCTCTGATATTCTGAGTTCATCAGCAGACTTTAAACTTGCGCCTGCTTTTACAGGTAGCCAGTCGTTGCCTGACTTTACTTCGTTCTTTCCTTTGTTAACAAGCACTTTGAAGGCGACATCATTCTGCCCAAAGGCTACACCCACCATAAAGAGGAGCCACGCGGTTAAGGTGATTTTATTAATTTTCATAATGCAGTAGGGATTTAAGCCAATATTCTCTAACAAAATTAGAATAAAAGTTGTCTTGCTCTAGCGCTCAAAAACAAAAAGCCGCAGTTGAGCGGCCTTTTATAGCTTTTGAGCGAATCCTTATCGTTTCATTCCATGTCTCAGCAAAAACTCTTCATAATATTCCTTATACATATCAACATCGGGAGCAAGCTTGATAGCATCTTCATAAGCCTTAATGGCATCGATGAACAGGTTGTTTTCTTCATAGAAACTTGCCAGTAATATTTTATTCATGGCTGTTTGTTCGCCAATATCACCGATGATTTCATTCAAAGAAGTTTTAACTCGTTCTTCATCAGCCGGTGTAAGTTTCTTGATCAGGTGTTGTTTAGAAACCTGCTTAGGATCAGCCTTAGACTTAACTTCAACAAGAATAGCATTTTCTTTAGCAAATTTTGGATCAGTTAGATCAACCTGAAAGCTGGTTTCAGGTGTTTCAAACTTAGCCAATTCATCGTCAAACATATTGCGCAACGTTACAACATAAGGACCTGCTACTTTTGTACCTTCCCAATTGATGATGGCCGCATTATTGTAAATACCTGAGTGCTGATTTTCAGGAAGCATTAATTGAATAGCATATGTTTCACCACGGTGCACAGCCCCTGTAGCACTAAGTCTGTTTTTCTTAGCCTCAGCAGAGTTGCTGCTTAGAATGAAGTCAGTGTATTTTGATAACACACTGCTTCCTTTGGGAACTTCTTTTTCAAGGGCATCAACCTTATAACTGCCGGCTTTCTTTAACTCCATTGGTTTACCGCTGGAATGAACAAGGCCCACATAAGCATTATCGGCTAGTTTTACTTCGTCACTGGATTTTAAGCTGGCACCGGCTTTCAACGGCACCCAGGCATCGCCCGATTTAACTTCATTTGTTCCCTTATTTGCAAGTACTTTGAAGGCGTAATCCTGAGCTACAGCGTAGCCAGAAATTACAACTGCAAAAAGGAGGGTCAAAAGTTTGGTTTTCATGTCTATAGATTTATTGTAAAGTTAACAATTTCAATACTTTATGTCTTTAATACACGTTTTTGTTTTCTGGTAAGCCA
>DATJHZ010000175.1:0-3157 GCA_035493595.1 Cyclobacteriaceae bacterium
TACCAAGCAACGTGTTCTAAGTCTTGCTGAAAAACTTGAATATGAACCAAATGTATATGCTGTTGGTCTTAGAACCAGTAACAGCAAAGAGTTTGGCGTTATTCTTCCTTCTCTTACAGGCTACTTTTACGATTCATTGATAGCAACTGTAGAGGAGCTTGCTCGCATAGAGGGCTTTTCACTGAGTATCTTCATTTCATCTGAAGACCCTCAGATAGAACTTGAAAATTTAAAGATCTGCCGTCAACGAAGATTTGCGGGTGTTTTTGTGAGCGTTACTTCCAAGAGTACTGAATTTGAGGCATTCCGTAAATTTCAGGAGCAGGACATTCCTTTAATTTTTATTGATAAAGTTCCTTTTGATTTAAAATGCAACAGGGTATGCTTTGAAGATGACAAAGTTGCTGTAATGGCAGCTGAGTATATCATAAATAAAAACAAGCGCAATGTTCTTTCTTTATTTGGCGATCAGCACATGTCTATTACAGCATGGCGCGAAAAGGCTTATCGAAACGCTTTTGAAAACTCTTCTTGCAACATCAGCATTGAACATATTCTTGATACCAATGGCGCTACACAAGCAGTTCTTGATGCCTTTAGCGGCTCAAACAAACCAGATTCTATTTTCTGTATGAGCGATGAGATCTTAATTGGTGTTATGAAAGCTGTGCAGATTTTAAAACTGGATATTCCAAAAGATGCAGGCATCATCTCCATTAGCAATGGCGTTTTTCCAACATACTACAATCCGGAGATTACATACATCAAAACGAGCGGACATGATCTTGGTAAACTCGCATTCGATCAAATGATGAATTGCATCAATGGCTTAAATGATTTTACAGCGGTGAGTGTTCAGCCAACGCTTGTTGAAAATGGATCTTTATAAAAACCAATTAAGCTTTTGTATTGTTATCTATTCGAAGCTTATCAATCATAGATTTGCTCAGCGAATCGCTGTACATCCCATAAGCATCCACTAACAATCCTTTCTGACCAGTGGTTGATGAGATGGCAAATAGAATGGAATTGTCGTCAGTATTACTCATGCCTTCAAAGCGATGGACTTCATCTACGTGAAATTCTTCAGGCTTTAGTTTTAATTTGAGTGGCGCGCATTCTATATGTTCCGGGTGCAGATTGAAATCGCTCTCGTATCCACGCTTCTTTAAATTCTCAATAGCTTCGGAAAGTGTATCAAAATTTTTCATAACAGAAAGATTTAATTACTCAATAACAATTTTAGTGCAACGCCATTAGTCCATCCAAAGCCATCCTGATTTGGATACTCTCCTCCCCCACCAGTTATCGTTGTATCCATCACATTATATTTCTCCATCATCTTACCTGTAGACTTGTAAACACGTTCATTCACCCGAAGCCAACGTTTTTTTATTTCAGCAGCGAGATCATCAGCATGGTAGTTACGTAATCCCTGGTAAGACATCCATTGCAATGGAGCCCATCCATTTGGCGCGTCCCATTGCTCTCCTGAATTATTCAACGTAGTTGTTAGTCCTCCCGGCTTTAAAAACTCTTTTTTCAAAACAGATGCAACACCTTTCGCTTGTTCGTTTGTAGCGATGTTAAAAAACAACGGGTAAGAAGCTGCAAGTGTTTTAACAGTTGATAACTTTTGTGCTTTGAAATCATAATCGTAGAAAAACTTTTCGCTCTCATTCCAGCAATATTGAAGAATAGCATGCTTACGTTTTTCAGCATTCATCATCATTTTATCGGCTTCTACCTTGTCACCTTTTTTCAACAATCCTTTTGCTATGGCACTTTCAAGATTGAAAAGTAAACTATTCAAATCAACAGCTATAAAATCAGTAGTATGAATACTTTCTAATCCACTTCCTTCCCTAAACCACCGTGTGCTGAAATCAATACCCGATTCAGCGGCAGCTCTTAAATGTGTATATAATTCTTCTTTCGATCCAGATGATTTCTGTGCAAGGTTATAATCTTCTTTGTAAGCTTCCGGGCGGGGTTGAGCGATCTTATCAAAATAGCGGTTTAATATTGTGCCGTCTTCCATCATTACAACGTGCTCAACAACATCACCTGGCTTTTTTAATTGATCAGCACCATGCATCCAGAACGCATATTCTTTTTGAAACATAGGCAGGTAATGCAATGATGCTACCGTATCTTTCTCTTCAAGAAGACTTACCATCACTGCAAAGAATGGCGGTTGCGAACGACCTACGTAATAATTTCTGTTCCCGTTAGGAATGAATCCCAGGCTATCAATCAGAAAAGCAAAATTGTCAATCATGTTCTTCATGATATCATATCGCCCTTGAGCTTGTAAACCCAGCATGGTGAAATAACTATCCCAGTAATAAATTTCAGCGAAGCGACCACCAGGTACTATATAAGAATTAGGCAACGGAATTAACGAAGAATTGGGATTGTGTTTATCAGCATCGCGTTGCAACACACTCCATAACGAAGTAATGTGCTCTTGCATACTTTGTGTTGTATCTGAAATAAATTTTGACTGAGGTATGATCGGTAAATCAAAATTATCTTCTACAAATTTTTTCAAGTCAAAACCCGGAGAAGATTTCTGAGACTCATATAATGCCACTGTCTCAGCAAGATCTTTCTTTGACGTGCAGTCAGCAAAAGATTTAGAATCCGGAAATATGGCATGAAGCTGAACATCCTTAAAAAGATCAGTTGAATAAAAGTCAATATTGGCTTCCTTCTTTTCGGATGGAGAACATGAAGCAACCAACAAGCCTAAAAACAAAAAATAAGTTATCTTCTTTTTCATGCTTTCTTATATTAACAGTAATTATTAAAACTCATTTAACTATAAATTCTTTTTTCTCAACTCCCGCTCCTGTTATTTTCAACGATTTTATTTTCTTAGGCAGCGTAGTCTTACTCTGAACAATACCATCATTTGTAAATTGAAGTCCGCCAAAACCAAAGATTACGGATTGTAACATTCCCCCTGCACCTGTAGCGAAATAAGGATTTGTTCCTCCGGCTGTTTCGGCTAATACTCCGAAGGGAGGAACTTCGTTGGCCTTGTAGCTTTTAACAAATATTTCGTATGCCTTTTCTGAATTGCCAAGCTTAGAATACAATGTTGACAATACAGCATTACCCATAGCCGGCCCGTTAGCCGACATTCTTGGCT
>DATJHZ010000176.1:0-3246 GCA_035493595.1 Cyclobacteriaceae bacterium
TTTTCAAGGCTATCTTTAAAAAGCTGAACGCGAATGCTGTCAGCTACTTCTTCCTGTGCTTTGAGCACAATGGGGCAGAGTACTATACTCAGCCATACGAGGATCTTTCTCATAGATTGGTTTTACAGGTTTAGAATGCAAAATCTGAGTTGTAAAACTCATCTACAACTATTCCAATATAAATATTTTCAATTGAATGGATTTGTAGCCCGTATTACTAAAGGGATCAGTAATTTTGGTACAGACCGTTTACATTTTAATATGAAAGCAGCATCATTAAGCGATATCAAAAAAGAACTTTTACACCTCGACCCGGATAAGGTACGCGAGCTTTGTATGCGGCTGGCAAAATATAAAGTTGAGAATAAAGAATTGCTCACCTACCAGCTTTTTGAAGCGCATGATGAAACTGCTTTTGTAGCTAATGTTAACGATGAGATGGATCACTTCTTTGGTGAATTAAACAAGAGCAACCTCTACCTGGTAAAGAAAGGTCTTCGAAAAATATTAAGACTTGCTAACAAGCAGATCCGATACTCAGGCATTGTAACAACAGAGATTGAAGTGCGTATTCATTTTTGCCAGCGATTCAAAAAGCTGGGCATCAGACTTGAGCAGAATACGGTTTTGTTTAACATGTACCATCAACAATTAAAGAAGATCGATACGGCCCTGGCAAAGATGCCTGAAGATCTTCAATATGACTATGAGGGAGCCATTAAACAACTTCAATAAGAATAAACTTTATATATGTAAATGCTCAAACTTCGGGCTGGGTAGCTCAACGCTAATTTTGTAGATTTGTTTAACCCCTAACAACTCACCATGAAGCGTATATTTTTTGTTAGTGTCCTGCTGGCTTTTTCAACACAGCTTCAGGCACAGATATTACAAAACCTCAAGAAAGCTGCAGCCGATAAGGCGAAAGAATTAACATCAAAAGATAATCTGGAAAAGGCGGGCAATGCTGTTAAGAAAGATCTTGACAAAGCTCGTGCACAATTTGACTCTACTGATTTTGATTACGCTATTCTGCTCAGTGATAACTCCGGTATGTTTGATGTGAAAGAGAAGGGTGAACTGAGTGCGAAGGTAACAACGTTTACCAGCTTGGGTTCGGCCTATTATAATAATTCAGAATTAACAGATGCCGAGAATGCCCGCTTTAATCTTGAGTTAGGTGAGATGAGTTATGCTCAGCACAAATTCGCGTTTGCTGAAAAGCGCTTTGCCCATGCACAAGCCTCTTATGAGAAAGCTGATCTTAAAGAAGACGTTGGTTATATGAAGACCATCTCCAATGAAGGATTGTTATATGCAACCATGGGAAGGTTTACACAAGCTGAAACATTTACCTCACAAGCACTCGAACTTCGGAAAGCTAAATTTGGAGAGAGTAATTATGCAGTAGCATCATCATTGAATAATTATGGCGTATTGGATTTTACAATGGGCAAGTATAATGAGTCAGAGAAATTACTCAACTCAGCATTGTCCATCATTGAGAGTAACAACGGTCAGACATTGATGCAGTACGCCATCATTCAGAACAACCAGGCCATGTTGTTTCAAACAGTAGGTCGTTATGAAGAAGCTGAAAAAATTCTTAAAAATGCCATCGCTGTAGCCGAAAAATTACAAAGCAGCAAGTCGAAAAATCATTTGAAGTTTCTCTCTAACCTGGCGTTGCTCTATCAGCAGATGGGTAAATATCCCGATGCAGAAGCGATCTATTTGTCCATGGAAAAACGACTTGGAAAAAATAATCCTGATTACGGAAGCATGTTGATTAACCAGGCGGCACTTTACATGACGATGGGTAAGGAAGATAAGATTGAAGAGATTCTGAAGAAAGCTGTATCAATTTATAAATCAAATTATGGAGAAGATAATCCGGCGTATGCACGGGCCATCAGTGATCTTGGAAACTTCTATCGTTACAAGGCGCGCTATCCTGATGCAGAACCTTTGCTTGATAAAGCGTTGCAGACAAGAGAAAAGACTTTAGGTATTAACCATCCTTTATTCGTTCAATCAAAAGAAGATCTGGCCATTCTATACTGGAAGAAAAATGAATTAAACAAAGCTTACATGACGTATCGTGAAGTGATGGATAAATCAATTGACTTTATCAATCAATACTTCCCGCCCATGAGCGAAGCAGAGAAAACAAAATACTGGGATGTACTTCGTCCGCGCTTTCAACGCTTCTTTAATTTCGGTACCGAAGCCAGCAAGGAAAATAATGCTATGCTTGAAGATCTGTATGATTACCGAATGGCGACTAAAGCATTGTTGCTAAGTTCTACAAACAAGATTAAACAAAATATTCTTGCCAGTGGTAATGCGCAACTTATTAAAGATTATAAGGTTTGGCTCGATCAGAAAGAAACACTGGCTCGCCTGTATGCATACTCCAAAGATGATTTAAAAGAGCAAAAGATAAATCTCGATTCGCTTGAGCGTGCAGCCAATGCTATGGAGCGAAATCTGTCAGCATCGTCAGCAGAATTTTCATCAGGCTACTCAACACAAAAGGTTAGTTACAAGCAGGTAAAAGCATTGTTGAATGATACGGAAGCTATGGTTGAAATTATAGCCGTACAAAAGTATGATCAGAAGTTTACCAAAGATTCAAAATACGTTGCGCTGATCTTAACAAAGGGCGAGGCATTGCCAAAAATAGTGGAGCTTGATAACGGACAACAGTTAGATACACGTTATGCCAAGTTCTATCGTAATGCTATTCAGCAACACATTGCCGACGAGTATTCGTACGAACAATATTGGGCACGTATTGAACCTGCACTTACAGGTAAAAAATTAATTTACATTTCGCCTGATGGCGCATACAACCAGCTTAATCTTAACACACTGAAAAAGAAAGATGGTGATTATGTTATAAACCGTTATGACCTGGTGATACTTGGTAACTCAAAAGATCTGTTCACCATTAAGAATAAAAAGAAAATTGCTGCTAAGAAAAATGCAACGCTTATTGGTTTCCCCGATTATGGATCAGCAGATGTGGCTGCACTTCCCGGAACAAAAGTAGAGATTGATCTTGTTTCTAAAAATTTAAAACCAGCAGGTTATCAAACAACCATATTCACACAGAAGCTTGCTACAGAAGGTAATCTAAAAGCCATCAAAGCTCCGGCGCTGATACACATTGCTACGCACGGATATTTTCTTCAGGATGTTGATCATGGAGGTTCTGCCTTCGGCGTGAATCTTGAAAACGCA
>DATJHZ010000177.1:0-7735 GCA_035493595.1 Cyclobacteriaceae bacterium
GCACAGGTACTTCCTGATTAAATGCTTTTGTTGCATCAGGATGATAATCTCTCGCATTTGGAAGCATACCAATTTCATTTTCAACCTGTATCATGATGACGGTTTGATTTTTTTCATCTTTATCCTTGATGTGCTGTATCAATGCTCGAAAGGCATTCATATCAGCTTGCAGATTATTATTGCTGAAGGGCGTCAGAATCTCTTGTGGATTACCATCTTTATCATAAGCTCGTGGAAAAGTTTTATAATCTTTTTTAATCCACGAAGGAACATAGCATGACATACTGTTTTTCCAACTTCCAAACCATAATAGAATAATCTTCATATCATGTTTCCGTGCACCATCAATGAGACTGTCAATTAAAGTAAAATCAAATCGACCTTTTTCAGGTTCTATGAGTTCCCAATATGCTGGCGTTAGCACGGCGTTGCAATTCATGCGTTTCATTTTTCCCCAAACAGGCTTCATGTACGCTAAGTCAGATGCGCTGGAATTCCCTAGCTCTCCACCGAGCACAGTAAATGGCTGACCTTTAACAATAAGCTGAGTTGCTTTTCCTTGTTTTCGAAGTGAAGGACCTGAATATTCATTTCGCTGGGCGAAAACAAAATTGCCAGACCAAATGATGATGAGTGCAATGCAAAGTAACTGTGTGTGTTTTTTCATGTAGTGATTTAATGATCTTTCTATCTAAACTTAAACCATGAGGAATCAAAAAACAAATTCAACAAAGAGTACTTTTATTTATTACGTCATTTGTGCTATAATTATTAGCGAATTGGTAAATACCGGATTATTTTTGATGACATACGCTACAGTATAGCTTTAAAGAAAATCAACTAATGCCTATTCCAAATTTAAATGATTGGCTCACACTTGACGATCACTCGGCTACTCCCAAGTATCTTCAGCTTGCCAATGGAATACTTCGTGCTACAAAGGAGAAAAAAATTAAAGCAGAAGAAATTCTTCCGTCTATTAACGAATTAAGTTTTCAACTGGATATTTCGAGAGATACGGTTGAGAAAGGATATAAGTATCTGAAAGAAAAAGGAATACTCGGCTCCGTTCCAGGCAAAGGATACTTTATAAAAAACACACGCGTTGATGAGCCTTTGAAATTATTTCTGCTCTTCAACAAACTGAGTGCTCACAAAAAAATTATCTATGATGCCATCTTTAATCAATTGCAAGATCAGGCTATTCTGGATTTATATATTTACAATAACGATTTTGCGCTCTTCAAAAAATTATTGAACCAAAAGATCGGAGATTACTCACACTACATTATCATTCCGCACTTTATTGATGGTGGCGAAAATGCACCAGAGATTATCAACCAGATAGACAAACAAAAACTTATTCTTCTCGATAAAATGATTGGTGGAGTTTCCGGAGACTTCGGAGCCGTGTATGAAAATTTTGAGAAAGATATTTATGTGGCGCTTGAGCAGGCACTTCCGCGATTGTCCAATTATAATTCTATCAAAATTATTTTTCCAGACCAAACATATTTCCCAACAGAAATCATTCGGGGTTTCAGAAAATTTTGTGATGAATATGCCTTTTCACAAAAAGTAGTTAATTCGGTAGACACAGAGACGCTTGCAAAAGGTGAAGTATTTATCTGTCTTATGGAAAGCGACCTGGTGGCATTAGTAGAGAAAGCAATTGCATCGGACTTAAAAGTTGGGTCAGATATTGGTGTGATTTCTTATAATGAAACACCGCTTAAAAAAATTATTTTGAACGGAATCACCACCATCTCCACTGACTTTCAGCGAATGGGAGAGCGGGTTGCCTCTATGATTCTACAAAATCAATTAGTAAAGGAAGAAGTTCCTTTTTATCTTACGTTGAGGCCTTCACTTTAATTCTTCTTTCCACTAAATTGACAATGTAAGTGTTATTTTCCTGTAACGCTCACTTAGAGATTTATTTTACAAACATCAGGACAGCGCAGGATGGTTGTGATTTGAAATAGCCTGATATTTATTAACAAATCAAACCATAGTTCTATGCTCCGCATTATTGGCATTTTCCTGCTTTTGCTTTTTTGCTTCCCCGCAATTTCGCAACTCACCGTTCAGAATTTAAAAACAGAAAATCTTTCCAATCCTGTTGGGCTGGATGTGACAAAGCCAAGGTTCAGTTGGCAACTGAGTTCAGATAAAAAAAGCACGCTTCAGGCAGCATACGAAATTCACGTAGCAGATAACGTGGCTTCTCTTGCAAAAGGTGATGCATGGAATTCAGGCAAGGTATCAAATGATCAATCTACATTTGTGGAATATGCTGGTAGTGCATTAACGTCTGGAAAAAAATATTACTGGCAGGTAAAGGTGTGGGATAATTACGGACGTGCTTCGAAATGGAGTGAACCGGCAAGCTGGCAATCTGGCTTGTTCTCTGCTGCTGATTGGAAAGCGCAGTGGATAAAGGTTGGTTTTCAGGAAGACACCGTGAACAGACCAAGCCCTTTATTTCGAAAAACATTTTCTTCTTCTAAGAAAATTAAATCGGCAACAGCATTCATTACAGCACAGGGTCTGTATGAAGCATCTATAAATGGAAAACGTATTGGTGATGCATACCTCACACCCGGATGGACAAGCTATAATAAAAGACTTCAATATCAGACGTATGATGTGACCAACCTTCTTCAATCAGGAGCAAATGCAATTGGTGTTACACTCGGCAGTGGCTGGTATCGTGGCTATATTGGTTTCTCCGGGCAAAATAATTTTTATGGAAAAGAATTAGGATTGCTGTTTCAATTACAAATTCAATACGAGGATGGAACAAGTGAACTGGTAATTTCTGATCCATCCTGGAAATGCTCAACAGGAAGTATTTTAAGTTCCGAAATTTATAATGGTGAAACCATCGACGCCCGGAAAGAGAAAACTGGTTGGAACACCATCAACTTCAATGATACAGACTGGAGTGCAGTCAAAATTAAAGAGAACAACAATGTAAAGCTGATTGCAACGTATAACGAACCTATTCGCAAACACGAAACATTCAAAGCCATCAAATTCATCAAAACGCCAAAGGGAGAAAATGTTATTGACTTCGGACAGAATCTTGTTGGATGGGTTCAGGTAAAAGCAAAAGGAAATGCAGGAACCAAGATCACAATCTATCATGCTGAAGTTCTTGATAAGTATGGAAATTTCTACACTGAAAATCTTCGACCAGCGAAGCAAAGAGATGAGTATATCTTAAAAGGAACAGGTGATGAAATCTTCGAACCACATTTTACCTTTCAGGGATTTCGCTACATACGAGTAGAAGGTTATCCGGGTGAAATTAAACTCGAGAACTTCACAGCTACCGCACTGTATTCTGATATGAAGCCAACCGGCACGTTTACTTCTTCCAATGCATTGATCAATCAATTACAGCATAACATACAATGGGGTCAGCGTGGAAATTTTCTGGATGTTCCAACCGATTGTCCACAACGTGATGAGCGCTTGGGATGGACCGGAGATGCACAAGCTTTTTCACGAACTGCTTCTTTTAATTTTGATGTTCATAATTTCTTTTCGAAATGGCTTCGTGATGTAGAGGCCGATCAGGTGAATGGAAATGTACCCTTCGTTGTTCCGAATGTTTTAGGACCCTGGGGTAACGCCCTTGCTGGTGGTTCTGCTGGCTGGGCAGATGTTGCTACCATTATTCCATGGAACATGTATCTCGCTTATGGAGATAAGAAAATTCTTGACACGCAATATGAAAGCATGAAGGGATGGGTTGGTTACATGGAACGTAACAGCAATGACTATCTCTGGAATAAAGGTTTTCATTTTGGCGATTGGCTCTTCTATCGTCCATTTGATGACAATGATGGTCGATCTGCTGTGACAGACAAATATTTAATTGCTCAAACATTTTTTGCACACTCTATTCAACTTGTAATAAACGCCGCGAAAGTTTTAGGTAAGAATGAAGATGTGTCCAGGTACTCAACACTACTCGACAATGTTAAAGCAGCTTTCTTGAAAGAGTATGTAACACCTAATGGTCGGCTTGTCTCCAGCACACAAACGGCATACGTGCTTGCGTTGAACTTCGACATGCTTCCTGAAACTCTTCGAAAACAAGCAGCAGAAAAACTGGCTGATAATGTAAAGAGCTATGACAACCATTTAACAACTGGTTTTCTTGGCACACCTTATCTCTGTCATGTACTCTCACGATTTGGATACGATGATCTGGCTTACAAACTTCTCTTGCAAGAGAGTTATCCATCATGGCTGTACCCTGTGAAAATGGGAGCCACTACTATTTGGGAAAGATGGGATGGTATTAAACCTGATAGCACATTTCAAACGCCCGGTATGAACTCGTTCAATCATTACGCATACGGTGCAATTGGTGATTGGATGTATCGTGTAGCAGCAGGCCTTGACACAAAAGAAAATGCTCCAGGTTATAAAGAAATTATAATCAAACCACATGTGGGAGGCGCCTTCAAATCCATGAGTGCAGAACTTCAAACTCTCTATGGAAAAGCCAGCTCTTCCTGGAGTGTTGATGGAAAGAAGTTTTCACTGGATGTTACAATACCTGTGAATACAAAAGCTATCATATTTATTCCAGCAACTTCAGTAGAAAATTTATCTGAGGGAAATCTTCCGATTAACAAAGCGAAGAACATCACAGTGAAAGGTAAACAAGGTGACTATGTTGAAGTAGAAGTTGGCTCAGGCTTTTATCAATTCAAAGCTCAATGATTGCGTTAGGAATTATTTTTCATTTTATCGGTGGCTTTGCTTCCGGTAGCTTTTACATGGCCTTCAAAAAAGTGAAGGGCTGGGCATGGGAAAGTTATTGGATTATTGGCGGACTATTCTCCTGGCTAATCGTTCCACCACTCGCAGCGTACTTAACATTGCCAGGCTTTAGCGAAATCATTTCACAAACTTCTACACATACATTAATCCTCACCTATGTAATGGGATTACTTTGGGGAATTGGTGGACTTACCTATGGTCTTGGTATCCGATATCTTGGTATGTCACTTGGCAACTCAGTGATCCTTGGTTATTGTGCAGCATTTGGTTCGTTAATTCCAAGCATTTATTATTTCTATTTTCCGCAAGAAGGAAAAACATCGATCGAGCATTTATTCAATTCATCAGGGGGTCAGTTGGTATTAGTGGGGATAGCTGTTTGCCTGGCAGGAATTTTTATTTGTGGAAGAGCGGGGATGATGAAGGAGAAAGAATTACCACAAGCACAAAAAGAATCAAGCATCTCTGAATTTAATCTTCTGAAAGGATTGTTGGTAGCAACTGTCTCTGGTATTTTAAGTGCATGTTTCAACTTTGGCATTGAAGCAGGAAAGCCAATGGCGAACGTTGCAGTAGCACAAGGTCTCAATCCACTCTTTCAAAATAATGTTACCTATGTTGTGTTGCTATGGGGCGGACTCACTACCAATTTTATCTGGAGCCTGATTCTTAATTTTCAAAACAAAACATTTGGTGATTATACAAATAGAGCAACTCCGCTTTTTAAAAATTATGTATTCTCTGCCATTGCAGGTACAACGTGGTTCTTGCAATTTTTCTTTTACGGAATGGGTGAAAGCAAAATGGGTAACGGTGCAAGTTCATGGATTTTACACATGGCTTTCATCATTCTTGTTTCCAACATGTGGGGAATTACTTTGAAAGAATGGAAAGGTGTGAGCAGCCAGACTAAACTCACCATTACGATTGGTATCGCGGCAATTTTCTGTTCAGTGATTTTGGTAGGAATTGGAAATTCAATTTAACAACGAAATGAACCACGAAGTCACAAAGAACACGAAGATACACTAAGATCGTAGTAATATTTCTCTGTGACCCTTTTTGTACGTAGAGTCTTAGTGGTTCTAAAAAAAAATTATAACATCGAATAATATGTCATCGAAAAAAGAATTTAAACATGTAAGCTATCTCTGGGACGAGGCTAAAGCAGCTTCATTGCAAAACGATGAAGTTGGCTTGCTTGTGTATCGATCCAATTTATTGGGAGCTGATTTAAGATTAACTAATTATGGTGGCGGAAATACTTCATGCAAAGTTTTAGCGAAAGATCCATTAACAGGAAGCAATACTGAAGTAATGTGGGTGAAGGGCTCCGGTGGCGATCTGGGCACGATGAAGCGAAATGGATTAGCAGCATTGTATGTTGACCGGTTGAAGTCGCTTATAAAAATCTATCGCGGCCTTGAATATGAAGATGAGATGGTAGAACTTTTTAATCATTGCATCTATGATCTTGCTTCGAAGGCTCCCTCTATTGACACACCTTTGCATGGCTTCCTTCCTTACAAGCACATCGATCATCTTCACCCAGATGCAGCCATTGCTATTGCTGCTGCAAAAGATGGAAAGAAAATAACACAAGAACTGTTTAATGGAAAAATAGGGTGGGTAGAATGGCAACGTCCGGGATTTGATCTTGGATTAAAACTTAAAAAATGTATTGATGAAAATCCCGGTATAAAAGGAATTATGCTGGGCTCACATGGACTTTTTACATGGGGCGATACGGCCTATGAAAGTTACGTGAATACATTGGAGACCATCGAAGCCTGTGCGCTTTATCTCGAAGCAAATTATGGAAAGAAGAGACCTGTATTTGGAGGTTCGAAAATTTCATCCCTAAAAGAGGACGAAAGAAAAAATAAAGCAGCATCGCTCGCACCTGTACTGCGCGGATTTTGTTCAAGCAACCAGCGCATGATTGGCCACTTCACTGATGACGCTCGCGTTCTTGAATTCATCACGTCGAATGATTTAGAGCGATTGGCTCCCATGGGTACGAGTTGTCCTGATCATTTTTTACGAACGAAAATAGCTCCGCTTGTTCTGAATCTCTCACCCAATGATGATGTGAGTGATGTAAGCAAATTACAAGAGAAACTTCTTCCTCAGTTTGAAGCGTATCGAAAGGCCTATGCAGATTATTATAATACCTGCAAGCATAAAAATAGTCCAGCCATGCGCGACGCAAATCCTGTGGTGATCCTTTATCCCGGTGTCGGCATGTTCACCTTCGCGAAGGACAAACAAACTGCTCGTGTTGCTTCTGAATACTATATCAACGCTATCAATGTGATGAAAGGAGCGGAAGCTATTTCTGAATACACTTCCCTACCACATCAGGAAGCTTTTAATATTGAATACTGGTTATTGGAAGAAGCGAAACTTCAACGCATGCCGAAGTCCAAACCACTCACTGGAAAAATTGCATTGATCACAGGAAGTGCAGGAGGAATAGGGAAAGCTATTGCGAAAAAATTTATGGAAGAAGGTGCATGTGTAGTAATCAACGACAATGATGCCGATCGATTAAAAAAGGCTTCTGAAGACTTCAGTCATCATTTTTCGAAAGATGCATTTGCGTCTACATTGTTGGATGTTACATCAGGTGAACAGATAAAAAAAGTATTTGAGTTTGCATCTCTTTCATTCGGAGGTGTAGATATTGTTGTGAATAGCGCAGGTATTTCAATTTCAAAACCAATTGAAGAACACACGGAAAAGGATTGGGATTTTCTGTATGATATTTTAGTGAAAGGACAATTTCTTGTCACGCAAGCTGCCGTTGAAATTCTGCGCAAGCAAAAACTTGGTGGTGATGTTCTTAATATTGTAAGCAAAAATGCATTGGTAAGCGGACCTAATAATGCTGGCTATGGATCAGCTAAAGCAGCCCAGCTTCACTTAAGCA
>DATJHZ010000178.1:0-3903 GCA_035493595.1 Cyclobacteriaceae bacterium
GTATAAGTCTTTGTGTTATAACTCCATTTTCCGTTTGCTAAATACCAATACTCGAGTTTGTAGCTTTTACTATTGGGTATTGCGAACGTTGTGGTATATGCACCATTAAAATAATTTTTACCAGCATGAGATAAAGATGCATTCGTAATAACTGAAGCTGAATTACTTTCTTCAAAGCTTTCATAGAAGATTTCCTGTGCGTTCGTGGTGTTCAAAGCATCTTTTACTTCTGCAATGGGTAGGGAATGATTATAGCCATAGAAATAAGAAACTGTTACGTCATTAGTCTTGGCAACACTAAGTACATTCCCATAGCTATCGTATCCCAACATATTAATCCGAGGTTTTTGATTGGGATCAATAACAAGGCTGCTATTGTCTGGATCTGTCGAAACTCTTCCATAATTATCAGCGGGCATGGGTTGCGGCGACTCCCACAAATAAATCTGATCTGGCACTACATAATTTGTGTTTGCATCGTTTTGACGGTAAGTAGTCAGTTGCCCTGCAATTACCCTAGAGTTGCTGCCATCAGTATTCTGCCTATAGGTAAATGTTTCAATAGGACTTGAAATTATGTTTTTGGTATTGAGCATTTGGATACCCAATACATTGCCTCTGGCAGCGGGTGAGGTGGTAAGGTCGAAAGGATACTTATTTATTGTTACAACCTGATCTTTATTGCTGCCTGTATTCGTTGTTTGAATAGGTTGAAGTTTCGTTGGATCATACGTTTTGGAAACTTCCGTCATGACATAATTATTTACGTCACCATAATTGTAAGTCTTACTTGTGGTTTTGGTTTCAAGCCACGCACCAGAGTGCTGATAAAAACTTGTAAAGCTGAAATCACTAGGATCGACATAGTCTCCAGAGGGAAGAATACATGCATCCGAAATATCACAATAGGGACCCAGGTAAATATTATATTGGAATGCGCCCACACTCACTATTTTGTCATTTGTCTGGAGACCAGTGTATTCTATTGTCTTCTCAGATAATTTATTGTTCGAATTGTCGTAGGTTACCGAGTGGGTCAATTTGCCTCTCTTCCAGAAGTAACTGTCCCGATAATACTTATTAGAAGGTGGTACGATTTGATCATTATCAGTTTGAGGGTAACCGTTGTCATATTCATACTCGGTCCTACCAATGTTATTGCCTGCCGGATCACCAAAATATTCCGTTACATTTGGATATATCACCGGGGAAGAATCAAAATTATCGGTGTTATATGCTGAGTTTGAGTAGTAGGTTGTACTCATATATTTATAACTTGGCATTTGCGCATCACACGCCTTTAGAACGAGTGACTGAACACTCTTATAGTTATAGCTATACTGTGAAAAATTTGCAACTCCAACTCCCGACGTATAGTTACCACCACTACCGTATTTATAGATTTTAACAACTGAAGGTGTATCGCTTCCAGCACTGCTTGTAATAGAGGCTACTCTCAACCCTCCTGCCAGCGTGGGTGTGCCGGGTGCATCATAATAGTTGTAATACTGATTGGCTTCAAAATCAAATTCTGTATATCCTCCGGTAGGAAAATCTATTCGTTTAAGTACACCATTTTTAATGTAATCAACATTTACACTTCTGTCATCTGCTCCCCCTATAGTAGTCCAGGCTCCTGTAGTAGCTCCATTTGGCAGAAAGTAAATGGATTTTTTAAGAATAAGATCGGTATTTTGTACCGCTCCGTTATAGTACCCCCAAAGATCACGAGCATTAATCGGGTATCCATAAGATGAGGTCCAGGGAAAATCTGTACTAAAATAACTGAACTTGTAATTTTGTACTAAAGCACCATTGCTATCAAGGAATTGCAGAGCATCAAGTTTAAGGCGGGCATTGTTACCTTGTATAGTGAAATATGAATAAATAAATTTTATTGTTTTTAGTAAAGTGTACTGACCATTAACGAGACTATAGATGTTGATGTAATCAAGTGAATGAAGTTGGGTCTGATCACTTCTGAGATCTCCCATTACAAATTCAACTTTCCCATTTTTATATGTAATTACAGATACGGCCTGTTGGTTAACTGCTGTATTGATGGAAGCACTCTGTGGTATTAACGGTTGGCTATCTGGACATGTGGAATTCCCTATCTGACATTGATCTTGAACAGTCTCATAATAAGAGATATCACTCATTGTACACATGCCTGCATCTTGATATGTGAAAGAGATCTGATCATCAGTATTTGGTGAAACCATTTCCATGAGATGCCAAGCCGTTGTGGCACCTAATGTTGGATTACCCCCTGTAACTGAGCTTGTAAATTCTTGCGAAGTTGCCTGTGTGGAACTTGTACCGAAACGATGCAACACTCCGTGCTCATTTGTAATTTCAAATTTTGTAAATGCATTAGAAGCAAATGTGGGCTTTATAATATAGGGTGCATAGGGTATCAAATAAGGATCAGGATTACCATTTCCAGTAAACATGAATTTACCACTGCCTCCCGGAAATGAATACGAAAAGACATCAGGCTGTGTATCGATAGTAGAAAGAGCTGATTGTTTCAGGTAAGTATAGTCTATGCATCCATTAGGACTTGGAATTAAAGTCCTGGTATAGAAATCTTCCTCATCTCGCTTACCTAAAACATTTCTTGACACATTACCACCTGCAGAGAGTGACCATCCAAGACCAACCCAACTGGCAACATCGCTAGGTTTAATACCTGAGGCATGGTAGCTAAGTGTAATAGGTACACTTAGCTCTCCGCTAGTAATCTCAAAAATAGGAATTGAAATTTCTGGTACTCCGGAAAAATAATTAACCGGGTAATCACTAAATTTACCTAGTGCAGCGACGTTTGGAGATTTTGGCACAGGCTGCGGGAGCATACTATTGATAGTACTCTTTTCCCCATCCGATAGCTGCGCCATAGCCCCTTGAGTAATGAAAGCAGATAGAATAATACTCAATGCCATTTTGAAAAAAGAACTATCCATTGAATTCAAGGGAATGTACTTACTTGTATTTTTCATAAATTATTATTGAGTCAGAGTTAACAAAAAAGATATATTGCTTGTGAGCTGA
Source organism: Cyclobacteriaceae bacterium (assembly GCA_035493595.1). Taxonomy (GTDB): domain Bacteria; phylum Bacteroidota; class Bacteroidia; order Cytophagales; family Cyclobacteriaceae; genus DATCRE01. The sequence goes on from DATJHZ010000178.1 coordinate 3,058, forward strand.
GCTAGAATTTCCTGACAAAATTGGAGACAACGGCGAGAAGCCGAGCGTTGCATTATAGGTCTTTTCGGGCATCTTAATTTTGATTATAACTGCCTCAAAGAAAACGAAACCAAATCGATTTTATCAAATCAGAACTTATTTTTAAGGTATCTTTAAGGAATGAGTAAATGTTGTAACAACGAAATGGATAGGAGTATAGGCTGAGCCTCCTTATTATTTTAAACATGATTTACGAATAATTTTTCATCACACTTTTTAGTTGACGACTTCTGATGCAAATACAAGATCAATTGCTGCGGTTCATTGTTAAGTACAAGCCTAAGCGTAGTTATCAAACCATTTACATCATCGATTACAGTTTTTTTGGCATAACGCGTAAATGCTGGAACCTTCATATGGAAGTTAATAAATTTCAAGAAGTGTTAGATCAATTGCGTATCTAAAAATGCTCAGCAGATTCAAGATTTTGATTCGTCTAATATTCACGGGGAGAGTCCGTCTACTATAAAAACTTAGACCATCAATAATAAATAACCTCCCCCATTTTACATCCACAAAAATATCTACCAACTTTCCTCCATGTTCGCTGTACCACATCCATCTCAAAAGAAAGTAGCTATTATCGGCCCGGAGTGTACGGGCAAGTCTGATCTTTCAAAATACCTCGCTGAATATTTCAACTCTGCCTGGGTACCTGAGTATGCCCGGGGTTATATGGATAATCTCACAAGACCTTATGAGATCAATGACCTGATCAGCATAGCGCACGGTCAAATGCGATTAGAAGATAGTTATGCACGAACAACACCAACGGTGCTCTTCTGCGATACTAATCTGTATGTTATT
>DATJHZ010000179.1:0-5567 GCA_035493595.1 Cyclobacteriaceae bacterium
CCTCAAAGCGCACGACAGCCAGATGTCGCTGTTAAACAGTCCGGGAAGCTACATACCAACTGTGATAGTCAAGAACTTAGGTTACCCGGTTAACTTCAGCAGCAGCGTAGTAGCAGGCGCCAACGGTAGCTATGCCGAAGGTGATCTGACAGAGATTTTGAAATTCACTTACGACGTTGCAAGTAAATCAATATCGTACGAAACGGCCACTGGTGGGGGTGGAGCACCGCCGGCACCGTGATGAAATGAGAGAGAAACGGAATAAACTGGATTATAACCCAAGACATTTTAATGAATTAGGGAAAATCCTAAAAGAAAAGAAATTAAACACTTTGAAATAACTAGTATAAAATGCATTTTTTCATAGATCATACAGTATTATCAAATCAGGATCAGAGTTTTTCATTTGGGCCTGATACTAGTAATTCGACTGTTAAGTATAACTTAACGTCCCAGTTTGCAATAACAACTAATGCCAAAGCATTTGCTTGTCAAAATGGGTTATTAATTGTACAGCAGTCGAAAATCAACTCGTCATTAGTAAATGTTATCATAAAGCCTTTAAATCCTATACTGTCGTCAAATCTTAAAGTGGCATATTTCATTTATCGTGGGGTTTCTAAAAGTAGCCTTATTACTACTGATGGAGCTGGTATTGTATCCAAGAATGCAAGTACAAACAATGAACTAATCTCACGCATTTATAACGCAGATTCTACTAAAACCAACTATGTAAGTGGTTACTTGGGCTATGATAATAATAATACATATAGCGACTCTCAGCATATTGATAAAATCTTTTACAGCAAGGATACTGTCAAACCAGTTAAAGTAAATGAAGGTGAATGGTTTGGAGATTTTGTCTCAGGAACAATAGGATTCGAAATTGTATTAGAATCAGATAAACTAAATATAAATCTTGAGCTAGTTCGAGGTGGTAATACTTCAACAGGTACCACCGTTATTGATGTGTCGTCATTGACTGATTCATTTTCAATTAGAACACAAAGAGAACAAATTTTGGGTTTTATTGACCCAGCAGCTTTTTTTGGATTACATTATAATTCAGGAATAATAGTCAGTACTTATTCTGGGACGACCAAAACCAATACATCATTAAAGGGCCAAAACTTATTTAATACAATTATTTCAAAATATTATACCAATAACTGTGTCTATGTAGATATCAGAAGTGAAAGAGGTTATTCTTACAACTTTTATAACAATTATAGTGATGGAAGTAATAACAATATTCAAGTGGGTCGGGCCCAAAATAGTCTAACAGCTCAAAATTATTCTACTAATAGTTGGCCAATTTTAATTATTACAAATGGGCAATCGACAAGTCTTACCAGCAACTCGGTTTGGCTAGAACTGCGTATCGATGATAATGACAATCCTTTGTTATATAGTTTGAATATAGGAGGCAAGGCTTCTACTTTTAGCAAAATTTACACTACAAACGTTAAAACATGGAGTAAAGGCTTTAATTACACTTTTCCTAACACTGGCAGCGGAGGCACTAAACAAAATGTGGCTACTTATATTAAGTCATATTACTTTAGGAAACAAACAGCAACGGTACCACCAACGTCAGTACTACGGACTCAGAAATATTACCATTCAGCTTTTTGCCCTATTGACTTGCCTAACATTGGAGACACGACGATTAATTATTTTAAAGTAGAGAACCCCAATATTTCGCTTATCGACGAGCCATTACAGAATACTACTGGAACCGGTGGATTTACTTATGCTGCAAATAATAAGGTATTATGGGACGCTAATAGGGTACTATTTTACTCAAATTTTCTATTAGGATCAGAGAGTTCGGAAAAAAAATTCCTTCCAATTAACAATTCACAAAAGCTTACTTGTATTAAGACAAATTCAGACGATGTAATTAAAAACTTGGATATTATTTGTAGGTTATATCAAAAACAGATTAGCGACACCCAACAAACTAACATCCAAATCATCGGAGTAAATAAATATGCCGTACCTCAATCGCCAGATAAAGAAAGTGCATTATTTCTTGGTATTAGCACAAATGAATTTAATGCCTTAAAAACTGCAACAGGTCTAAGCAATAATTCCCATATTTACATTTATCTGCAAAGAAATACGACAAATGCTCTTAGAGACATGGGAAACGCGACTGGCAATAGATTTTACGAATATAAAGTAATGCTCCAAGGTCTTGACTCTTCTGGAGTGGCAACTACTATTACTCCTACAATTGTGCGAAATACTGGAGATTCACCTGAACCAGTATTAGTCTATAGTAGAGACAATTTGTTTTTCAATTCGATTGATTTCGGAGCGGCAGAAGTATTAACCTCAGGAGCAAATCAAGTTGAGTTTCATACAGGCACAGACGGAAAAACTAAGGTAAATGACAATATTGACCTTTGCCTAATTGCGCAGGATCAAAAAATTCATTTCATATATAATAATGTTGAAATCGCACAATTCGATTGTGAACTCTCAAGTAAAATGCAAAAGGGGCAAAAACTGTTGAATAATAATAAGCTGGATATTCCACCAACAAATTATCTGCTTTCGCAAGACTACACAACATTTAATGTTGACGCCAAAAAATCGTATAAAAACACGGCGGGTGATGTTCTGACTTATGGTAAATATGGAGCGGATACTAACTATCAGGTGCTTTATAAAAGTCTGCATAAAAGGGACGTGGTGGTTCATTTTGACTTAAATACAGTTATGAATGGTGTCCATAATGCCTTAGTTATTAACTACAATAATCAAACTGTTCATTTTACTTATACTGCCACTCAGAGAAGATATGCCAGAGCAGAAGTAGCTGCGGCCGTTATTGGAGTACTAATTGAAGTTGGAGTAGACCAACAATGTGGTGGGTTTTCATTTGTAGATGGTACTTGTTTCCCAAGTATATCACATGTTAATGGCAATGCTGTAGATTTTGCCTATCATACTGATAATACTACAAATCAAAATATCATAGATGCAATGGATAAATATGGCTTTGGGCAAATAATTATTGGAACAGCAGCCAGGTTTAATAGTTTAACAGGGGCTTCGTTACGAGAGGCAGATCATAATTCGCACATCCACGGAGGAAGTCTTAGAAATCCATAAAATGAAAAAAATCAGCTTTACACCCTTATTGTTTGTTACACTTTTAAGTTTACTTATTGCATGCAACCAGGAAAACAAAAGCAAGAAGAACCACCATGTAAATCTTTCTGCTGATAGTACAAACATAACTGGCTTGCCTTTTGGGTGTAAGCTGCTGATTGCCACCAAATTCCCGGCAGAATGGCAGACAATTGATACCAGCGATAAACCTATCAAGAAGAATGAGTTATATCAAAAACAGTTAATGGAAATTAGAAAGTTTTTTGATACGTTAAACACATCAAAATCATTTATTCCGCTTCAAATTAGTAGCATAAGATACTTTGATACCGGTGGTGACTCGATACTGATAAGAAATTTTAAATATTTTAAAGGCCAATTTTTATATCGATTGCCCAATTTTGGCCCTTACCAATGTTATTATCAACATCATGATATTCCCATTGATAAAATTAGTTTAAAGAGTCCTGGACATTTCGACCGGCAATATTTAGAATACGGCAACTTGGTATTTTACGACTTTAAAAAAAAATCAGCAACCATCGTCAATGTATTCAACGGGTATACTTTCGAAGAAACAATAGGAGGATACAACAGATATTTCTTTATTGATGAAGATAAAAAAATTCAAATTTTTGAGGCTGCCGAAGAAGAAACTAGTTCTTCTATAAAAAAGACTAAGGAGATTACTATTCTTGCAAGTGGTGAGATTTCAATAAACGAATTGAAATAAATATAACGCTCCGAAATTGGAGAATTTGAAACTTGAATAAGTTTCACAAACTAATAAAGATTAGAAAAACAAGCTGCTTAGCAATCAACCTTATAATTAATTGCCAGAAAAGCTTTGTCTTTCCCCATCACCTAGTGGTGAATATAACATTTAAATGAAACATTAATTTGTCATGGCTGATATATATTATCCTCTTCTTTCTGATTTAATCACAATAGATCAATTGCCCGAAGGGCTGTCTTTTATTTCAGATGATCTCAATGCACTTTTGAGTAAAATTTATTATCGAAATTTTATAGCCGAGTATTCTGCAAATGAATCAGTCTCGTTTTATGACTTAGATATAGTAATCTTAACGGAATTACTAAAATTGGATATTCCTGGCACAGGGTTGGCATTAACTTTAAATCCAGATTCAGCGAGCATGGGTCAAAGTATAATTCCTGTGACTGTTAACTGGCGTTGGGATTTACTACGTTACATAAGTGATTTTAACTTATTAAATTTTTCATCTGACTCAAATGCCTACTTCAATTTATTAATAGACTTTTTCACAGGGGATGACAAAACATTCCTAAGAACCGCACTCTATACTTTTATAGAGGACGATTTTTCAACTGACGACGATCAGAATTCTGACTACGATTTTACCCAAACAGACACTTCTACTACTATTCAAGAAGATCCACCAGCTCCCGATGACAGCGTCGAATTTGATCCGGATCCTGATTATGAAGATGAGTGTATTATTGAAACCTATTATTTAGAAACTTTCGTTGCTGATCTGAAACAAAAGTATTCTTCATTCATTATTAGTCAACCATTAAATGATGACCCTGATACTGCCTACGACGACGTAACGGCTGCTCTGTTGGCAGCTAACTTAGATGTCTATTCTGTTGTTGTTGATTTATATATAGTTGATTCTACTAGCCTGGACAATAGTTTAAACAATATAAAAAATCTATTTTATGACCTGTTTAAGAAAGATGCTATCGATTTAGCCAAGGAAATTATTATTCCTAAACTCATAGTTACTTCCGAACTCTCTGCTGGCCTCGAAATACCCAGAAGTGCCTTAATACCATTAGATTCGAACAATCAAGTTATTCCTGGGGATGTTAAAACTCAATTAATTTTTGATATCGGTGCTTTCTCCTTTGACTCAACAAGTGGATTTGGTTTTGATAACGATTTATCCCTCAGTTTTTCTCCGATAACACCGAAAGCACAAATTGGCAATACCGGTCTTACCCTCAGTTTTACCAACGCAAAATTAGATGTTTCACGTACCACCAATATCCCCGAAGCCGATGCAGCAGGCTATCCTGTTGACTTTGTTGGTCTGTATGTACAGCAAGCCAGTATCGGCTTTAACGGCTTCGGCCAGGACGATACAACCAATGTCAGCGCCTCTCTCACGGCTACAAATATGCTGATTGGCACAGGTGGCATATCTGGAACAATCAAATTGGAAGACAACGGGATACTATACCGCAGGTTCGGTCCGGCTGATGATCTTACTAAAGGGTTCTCTGTCGAGCTGGATACTTTCGAGCTTACCTTTAAAATGGGTACCATCGTTAGTTCCAATATCAGTGGTAAACTGAAATTGCCTGGTGGTTTCCAAAGCGGCGGCGGTCCTTCCGAAATTGATATTGACGTTGCTATAAAAGATAGCGGCGATTTTTCCATCACCGCCAAAGTAGTT
>DATJHZ010000180.1:0-9601 GCA_035493595.1 Cyclobacteriaceae bacterium
TTGGGTGTTAAGCCAGAAACACTTGAACAATACGGTGCTGTTAGTGAACAAACCATTGTAGAAATGGCAAGCCTGGTACGTACCAAATTCAATACCGATATTGGTGTGGCCACGAGCGGCATTGCAGGTCCGGGAGGTGCAACGGCAGATAAACCTGTAGGCACAGTTTGGATAGCTTACTCTGACAAGTATCAGACCGTTGCCCGTAAATTGCAATTATCAAAGGATAGATTGATTAACATCAAGCTTGCCTCCATCATTGTCATGAATCTGATTCGTCTACATCTTCCAAAAAAAAATAGCTGAACATTTTATAGCTGAACTCCAAAACCATAGCCGGGCCAAAGATTTGTTAACATTCCAAATGCTTTGCCTATGGTTATGGTTTCGCTATTGATAGTGTATCCATCATCCGTATTAAATAAGAAATAGTTTACTGATACACTGACAAAAATATAGTGTGATCGCCATCGCTTTCCATAATCTAAGTTAAGACGACTCAACAGGTTGAAAGAATGATCTATGCTAAGATTTCTGTTCAGGTGCATAAACTTCAATCCATAATTAATAACTCTCGTTTTGTTTAAAGGTGAAGGCTCCATTGTAAATTTATTGTATAGAACCTTTTGAAATCCATAGCCAAATCCCCAGGTACGTTGAACTGGATCATACCCAACGATCAAAGCATTCTGATTAAAGATCTGATTACGATCATCGAAGGGCATCTCTGAACCCATCACAAAAGAGCAATTAAGACAGTTGCCTGTGGTGTATTCAATATTAGTAATAAAAAGTTCGTTGTAGTAGACGCGGAAGTATGAACCCTTGGAACCTATATTTAACAAACCGATTGGCGTTCCGTTTCTAACATGGTCTTTTGTTCCTGCAGGATTAAAAAAATTAATTAATCCGATTTGTTTACCTCTAATATCTCCTCCGAAGTTGATAATACCAACTTGCACGCCATCCATCTTTTTACAGAAATTAATAAATCCAATTTGCAAACCGCGTTCACGTGTTGGTGGTGTTGACTTCGCTCCTTTTATTCGTTGCGCTTTATTTATAAATCCAATTTGCATTCCAGAAAGTTGAGCATCTGTGAAATTAAATACGCTACTGATCTGAAACCCGCCCACTGATTCAAAGGCAACATTGTATAAACTTGCCAATTGAAGGCCCGCCATATTTCCTGCTGAACTATTTCCAATGGCTGCCAGTTGAATCCCTTTAAAGTCACCCCCCACAACATTCAATCCACCGGAAACCTGAATACCAGATGTTGTATTGCGCACATAGTTGAGCATGCCTGCCAATTGAATACCAGTAAAGTTTGATTCGAACCCATCGCTGATGAGTTCACGCTCTTCTGATTGCGTAAGATTAATAAATGCATTACTTCCGATAACATTAGCAATACCTGCCAATTGAATACCTGTAGAGCTTTTAAGATTAAGATTTGAAATAAGACCTATTTCAAGAATTTTATTGCCAGCAGAGAGTCCACCAAATAAATTTATTGAATAAGTGTTTATGTAAAATCCACTTCCAATACCATTGGTGCTGATACCTGGCGCAAAAGAAAACTGAACACCTCGTTTATATTCCCGGAGTTTTTTAAACTGACTATAGCCAACTGTTTGCAGCGCAATGAAGAACAACATAATGGCAATTCGACATAACATCAGTTCTGCGATAAGTGGGTCTACTTCCGAGATTCCCATTTATTACGCGCAAAGAACTTACTTATTGCAGAAGTCTATTATTTTATTTCAGTAACTCACGATCTAACCTCACTACTTATCAAGGAGTGTTAACCACTTCTTGATAATTTTCTGCAAGATCTTTTCGTTTGCCTTAACATCTTTCATATCTGCAAAACTGGCTAGCCTCCTTCCATCGGCATAATCACCTTGCAGCAATCCTGAAGTATCATTAACCTTTGCTCCACTTGGAAACACCAGTCTTATGCAGTCCTTTTTATAAAGATTAAAAACAATAATGTAACGTTTATATTCTTTAGGATTAAACGGTTTCATCTTCCCTGAATAAAAAAATGTCGGAGCATTCCATTTTATCTCCTCGCCAATTTCCTTATCCGCACTTAGAATAATTTTTCGTAATGCTTCAACTACTTTCACTAAAGGATGTTTGAGTTTTTTCATGTAGGCATCTACAGCTTCTGGTTCAGAAAGTTTTATTGAATCACTCTCAGTAGTCTTCATGGCCAAACCGTTAAAATTAATTTATACCAGCTTCGAATGAAGCTTCTTTAAAGATGCAAAAAGTATTGGTAATTACAACGTGAAGATTACTGAACCATTGAAGCTCGTAACATTTAAAAAATCAGATAACCTCAAATTTGGTATGTGATATTTACTATTGAAAAATACATAGTTTATCTAACATATTACTTTTGATACCTGTTATGAAACGATATAATAGCTCACTATAAAATTTAAAAGCCCAAACAATTGCCGGTCATAAACTGATATAAACCTGTTAACGCTTACGTAATAAAGTAAAATTACAGAGACTGATCGCATGACGGCATCTAATGAGTTTTAGTGATTGTTAATAGCGTTGTCTATTTGTGCGAAGAACGCCTCAGCACGATATGGTTTTTTAATCCAGGCAGATAAGCCCGCTTCTTGCGCACTCTTCATCTTCTCTGGATTCGACTCCGTAGTTAAAAATACAACAGGTATATTAGCAGCGTCACTCGCTTTGATTTTCTTGAGCAATTCAAAACCAGTGCAATCAGGCATATTATAATCTGATAAAACCAGATCTACTCCACCTGGTTTGGAGGCAAGAACTTGAAATGCTTCACTGCCATTCGATACACCTAAGGTGCTATATCCCTTCTTCTCTAATATTTCACAAACAAATTGTCTGATGCTTGTAAAATCGTCTACTACTAATATTGTTTTTTTCATGGTTGTTTGGTTAAAACAGGTGGCACTATCTCTGATCAGAGTTGGTCTTGTTTATATCAAATATCCGAAGCTTGTAAATTGGAAAGAATCCAAAATGAGTAACTGGCAGAATTAACCGAGCAAATGGGAGGATTTAGAACAATGCTAATTGCGTATTTCTGGGCAACGTCATTAAAACTACAACATCTCCGGAATGGAGTAAGGTGAACTGAATGTTACCTTTCAGTTTAAATATGATCTTTTTTGCTGCGTAACAATTAATCAACTCGGGATGGTTAAGTATTTCTGAGTATCCAAAACTTGTACACCTTAACTTTTCCTGTAAGACTTCTCCTAATAAAAAACCTGATACCTTCAGGGTAATTTCTATAGTAGGCTTGTTAACATGAGCATCTAATTGGATAGTATTACAATTACTTTTGGGTTGTTGACAAAAAAATTGGATAAGATTACGCAAGAGCGAAAGTATCATTTTGCCGTTGTCCAAAATCATGAAAGGCTCATCTGCGTGCCAGTTGAGAGAAACAGGATGATCAATGCTACTCTCTACGCTATTGCTTTTTAATGACTCTGTAATGGTGGTGAAACTTATTTCTTCTTTCTCAGATTCATACTCTTTATCAGATTCTGCAAAATAGATAAGCCTGTGAAGTTTATCATCTAACTGCTCTGCATAAGAATCAAGCTGGGTCATCAGGAAATTCATTTCAACAGGATCGCGAGAAATTTTCGCAAGATTGATTAATCCCTTAATGGTGGCAAGAGGACCTCGCAGTGAATGAGCAGACAAATAAACAAACCGATCAAGGCCTGCAGTCTTTGCTTCAAGCCTGTCATACATGAGGTTAATTTCATCCAGGTTTCTTAATTTAAGAAGAATCAATTCACTGCTATTACTAAGCTGGTTAAGGTAAAAGCCTGATACTGCATACATAATTGTACCACTACTCTTACTCTGAATTTCAATGTGTTCATTCTGAAATGATCCTGGGTTTAACTTTTCCTCGAGTAATTTTTGAATATTAGCTCGTCGTGACAAAATTGAAAAAGGAGAGCCCAGCAATTCGTCGTGCGAATACCCGGTAGATTCAAGAATATTATGGCTTATGGAGATAAAGTTAAATTGCACATCCAGAAGTATGGTATCGCTCAGGATGGAGCCGATGCGCTGATGGGTTTCTGTAGAAGAGAGGCTTAATTCGTAACTCACGTTTCATTTTTTAAAATCTCCAGAAAAGCGCAGGTTGCCCTGCGCCATCCTGAAGTTTACTAACCCTAACCCTTATGATGTAAAAATACATTGTGTCATTGCCTGTTAATAGCGCCAATGAGTAAGTGGGAGGTTTCATTTATTAACTGGAAACAACTTCTTTATCAGGCTAACTCTAATGAATCAACTTTTAATGTAGGAAGCTTAAGCTTTTTAGCCTGCTTGTTATACATCATCAGCGCTATTTCATCATCTGCTATATGATAGCGTGCGCCGACATATTTAACAATCTTTCCTGTCTCGTCCTTAACAGGCACAATGGATGCATCTACCCAATAGTGGCTTCCATCTTTTGCCTTATTTTTAATAATGCCTTTAAACACTTCGCCCTTCTTAATAGTCTGCCAGAAGATCTTAAATAATTCCTGGGGCATATCTGGATGGCGAAATACATTATGAGGCTTCCCTATCAATTCTTCACGTGAATATTTTGAGACTTCACATAATTTATCATTCACGAGCGTAATGGTTCCATGAAGATCTGCTTCCGATAAAATAGTAGTATAACCAAATATACTTTCGCGAACTTCTAATTGACTCTTAACGCGATTTATTTCTGTCATCTGGCGAGTCATCTCTTCCTGAGTTGCTGATAACTCTTCCATATTCTGACGCAACTCTTCTTCCTGTGCTTTTAGCTCTTCTGATTGCTGCTGTGATTCTAAAAGTAGTTCCTCAGTTTGTTTCTGAAGTTGCAACCGTTGTGTTATGTCTCGTGCAATGAGACTCACACCCACTACTTCTCCTGCATTATTTTTTAATGGATTATAGGATACCTGGAAATCCAAATCAAAATGATGACGATGTGGTTCTTCAACGTGCTCGCCTGCAAAAGCTCTGACGTACGGTTTTTTAAACTCAGCTTCTTTTTTAGGATCACCTTTGGCCATGGCTAGCAAATCAGAACCCGGTTCTACCGACAAACCATATCCGGAAAAAACCTTCTTAAAAGCTGAATTAGCTACTACAATTTTATAATCAGCATCGATAGTCAATACACAATCAACCATGCCTTCAATTACATCATTATAATACAACTGAAGTTCGGTGGCTGCTTTACTAGCCTTCATCAGTTGAGTGGTGTCTTTTGCAAAAACAGCAGCGGCTATAATTTCACCTTTATCATTTCTTAATGGGCTATAGTTTATAGCATAGTAAGCATCAAACCCGTGCGAATGATAATGTTCAGTTATTTCAAACGCTTCACCACTAAATGCTCTGTCATAATGCTGTTGAAACTTAGGCCACTCTTCAGCACTAAAAATCTTGCGCATGTCAAGACCTTTCTCTACAGTAATGCCCAAACCTGAATACGACGCAACAAGAGCCTTATTGAAATTAACAATCTTATACTCTCGATCTACAGTAAGGATAGAGTCTTTAGTAGAGTTAATCATGTCCTTCATGTAACGCTCCTGATCTTGCACCTCTTGCAATATGCGATTCATTTCTTCCTGGGTAGCAGAAAGCTCCTCCATGTTCTGGCGAAGTTCCTCCTCCTGGGCCTTTAATTCCTCCGTCTGGTTTTGTGCATCCTTCATCAGCTTGTCTGATTGCTGACGTGCAATAGTCATCTCAGTAATGTTCTTTCCAAAAACAGCTACGGAAAAAATCTCTTTATTGATATTACGCAAAGGCGCGTAGATGTTTAAAAAATAAACAAGAGTTCCTTTGTTATCAGCCTGTGTTGTTAACTCAAATGTTTCGCCTTGTAAAGCCCGATCATAAAGATCCATTTGCTTTTTCTTTTCATCGTCAGAACCGTACCACTCAAGTGTGTTAGAACCTTTTTCTAAAACCAAGCCAAATTGCTCCAGCGTTTTGGCAAAGGCTTTATTCCAGCTTACAAGTTTGTATGCTTTGTCAACAGTGTAAATAAGATCGTCGGTTGCATTGATCAGTTCATTAAGATAACCTTCCTTACTCTGCACCTCTGTTAACACGCGTTGCATCTCCTCTTGCGTTGCAGAAAGTTCTTCCATGCTCTGACGCATCTCCTCTTCCTGAGACTTCATATCTTCCGTCTTCTGCTGTGTTTCCTCTAAAAGAAGTTGCGTACGTTCAGCAATTTTCACTGCTGATATGGTGGAGGCTATGCTTTCGCCAAGTTTTTCAACAAACTCAATTTGATAAGGTTTGATCGTTTCAAATGCTGCAAGTTCTACAACACCAAATACAACATCATTAAGCTTCAGTGGTACGATTAGGAGATTTCTGGGTAGCGATGCGCCAAGGCCTGATGTTATTTTGATATAATCTTTCGGAATGGCCGTCATGTATGTAGTGGTTTTTTCCAATATAACCTGCCCAACTATGCCACTTCCAATTTCAATACGTTTATGTAAATGTTTTTTTCTCTCATATGCAAAGCACGATACCATTTCCAGGAAGGTGTCTTGAGGATCATCATCATTGACCAGGTAAAGAGCACCCTGGTTTGCACCCATGTACTTAACCAGGTGATTAATAATATTATCAGAGAGTTCAGTAAAGCTGTTGCCTTTGGATCTCAGTATCTCTACAAATTTGGCTAACCCTTCAGTTGCCCAGTTACGCTGCCTCTCTTCTGCTGCAAAATTTTTCATCTGGTCTCGCATGCTCACCAGCGAAGAAGCAAGATTATCATCCTGGTTGCTTAGCTGATATTGAAAATCCAGATTTCCCTTTTCAATTTCCTTTACAAATTGTGTTGCTGCCTCAATAGCTTGATCTTTCAATGAAAGATCAGTTTTTAATTTCTCTACGTGTGCTTTTTTAAATACTGAAAACGGTACTCCTTTCATAGCAATTTTTAGTGTTAAGGCATAATCACGCCAGTTTCATTTGAATCCAGAATAATCGGTATTGAGACCTCATTTATTTTTTGAGGATAATACAATTTTCGCCTTCTAAAGGAGTAAATGGAAGGTTAATTGAGTAACTGGGTGGATTTATTGAGTGGATGGAAAAGGGATTGTTGGCAATAAGCGCTACTGAAATAAAGTGGCTGTACTGTAATCGTTTGATCCCTGGTTATTATGCTTTTGCGCCCAGCTTGCTTAGAAAAGCTTCTTTTCTTCGTTTTGAAACATCAAGTGAGACATCATTATTCATAATAACATATCCACCATCACCACGAACATATTTTTTGATGGAACCAAGATTAATGATATGAGAATTGTGGATCCGGAAGAAGTTATGATCTTCCAACATGTCTTCATACTCTTTTAATGTACGACTCACCACATGCTTCTTTCCATCGTCAGTAAAAATCGTAGTGTAGTTACTGTTGGCTTCACAATAAACTATAGTGTCCACCTTAACAAAAATGAGTCCATCTGATGTTGGAAGAGCCAGTTTAAAATGCTGTGGCGCTGATGGTCTTAAATTTTGAAGAAGCTGTTCAAGCCTGCCTGAAATATTGATATTAAGTTTCTTTTCAACTTTATCAACAGCTTTCTTTAGCTCTTCAATGTCAATAGGCTTCAATAAGTAATCAATGGCCGAAAATTTAAATGCCTTGATGGCATACTCTGAATAGGCCGTGGTGAAGATTACTTCAAAATCAATATTTTTTATTTTAGCAAGCAGATCAAAGCCCGTTTCACGCTGCATTTGAATATCTAAAAAAACAACGTCCGGTTTATATTCAGCAATGGCCTCTATAGCCTCTGCTACATTCTGGCACAACGCACAAACTTCAACATTATCACAAAAATCCTGTAATAGAATTTTCAAGCTTTCACGACTCTTTAATTCATCGTCAACAATTACACATTTAACCATAGTTTACTGTTATGATTTCACTCTTATTTTAACTTTAGTTCCTGCGGGTTGATTGTCATTCATCAGATCAACTATCTCGAAAGAAACCACATCCTGCGCGTTAATCAGTTTAAGGCGCTCTTCAGTCAGCGCTGTACCCATGGATTTATGCTTCGGAAAATTCTGTTGTCTTATTCTCATGGCCATTTCACGCCCCACACCATCATCTTCAATTTCAAATAACACAGAGTCATCTTTCTCATATACCGAAATCTTCAGCGCACCCCTTTCTTTTTTGTTATACAACCCATGCAGGATAGCATTTTCAACATAAGGCTGTATTAGCAGTGAAGGTATATTAATACTTTCCACATCTAACTCCGGATCAATGTCTAAAACAAAATCAAATTTGTTATCGAAGCGAACCAGTTCAAGGTCAATATAATATTTTATCTGTTCAAGTTCTTCTGCCAGTTTTATCTTATTGTGAACAGAGTTATTAAGAATAGAACGAATAAGTTTTGAAAATGTAGAGAGATAGCTGATGGCATTCTTTCTGTCATTCTGTGCAATGAAATATTGAATTGAGTTTAATGCATTAAAAATAAAATGCGGATTCATTACTGAACGAAGTGCCATCAATTTCAATTCACCAATTTTTGTATTGGCCTCTGAAAGTAACCTGTCTCGTTCAACCCGTTCAGAAACATCTTCTGCAAAAACAGAAACTCCTGTCACCAGATTATTTTCAATAATAGGACTTAATGAAAATTGAAAGTATCGATCCCAACGTAACTCTTCAATCTTAACAATTTCACCAGTCAGTGCGCGCATGTAACGCTCCTTCCAGCGATCTCTGGTATCTTGCTCTATTTCATTTCTGGGTGCCTCAAAAATACGTGATCCGATAATCAACTTTCGATTGTATACTTTTTCTATAAAATCATGGAAGGCCTGGTTATAGGTCAGGAGATTAAATGATCTGTCGATAGACCAGATCATGATCTCAGTATTATTGATCGTGGCATTTAGATTTGCTTCACTTAATCGAAGTTTCTCTTCAGATTTCTTTTTCTCTGTTACATCCTTAACAATAACAATGATGTGATTCTCTTCTGAGAGTTCCATTCGGTTAGCCGAAATAATTCCGTAGAACTGGGTGCCATCTTTCTTGCGTAACAACGCTTCCATAACGATCTGACCCTTTTTACTCAACTCTTCAAAATAGCGTTGCCTCTCTTCCGCGAGCACCCACAAATCAAATTCGGAAGAAGATTTTCCCAACACTTCATCATGGGTGTAGCCTGATACTTCTTCTAATTTGGTATTTGCATCAATTAATCTCAGATCATGCTCACGAATAATAAGCATCAGGTCAGGACTTAAGGCAAATGATTTCTGAAATCTCTCTTCAGCTGCTTTACGATCAGAAATATCTTTGATAACGGTTATAAAAAACTTATCGCCATTAAGTTCTATCCGGCTACTGGTTAGCATGATGTGTATTTTGTAGCCACCCTTTCGCTTCCATTGGCATTCTAATTCTGCAAAACCATAGCTATTATATTGTGTTAAGAATTTTTCACGATCTGTAATATTGGCAAAGAAAGAAAACTCAAATGAATTATGCCCTACAACCTCGTCACGTGTA
>DATJHZ010000181.1:0-5893 GCA_035493595.1 Cyclobacteriaceae bacterium
GACCTTGGGTTGATGTTGGGTTCTTGTTGGGTCGTTGTTGGGTGCGTACTGGGTGGGTAATGCTTGGGTTCCTTGGGCACCTCGGTTACTGAATCGGAAATTTTTTCATGAAAAATATTTCAAGAAAAATTCATTAAAAAAATCAGCCCACATGTTGCGTGTGGTCTGACCCGATACTTTAGCGCTATTAATGTTTATTAAATCTTTATCATCTAATTTGTGGTAGTATTTCTTTTGCGTGAACGTTGTATTCTAATTGATTTTTAATGAAGCGAATTTTAATTTTTGTCTTAATAATATGCGTGAGTCTTGTTGTGACCTTTGCAGTATTTTGGTTCAATACGCAACCTGTTTGGTTAGTTAACAAAACCGTAGAGAAGGAGACATTGAATAACCTGCCCGTAAAGAACAAAGCAATCATAGAATTCATCGAGGCAAAAGGACCAGCGTTGGCTCCAACCTATAAAGCCGCTGTCTGCACAGAATTTGTGATCAAAGTAATAGACAATGTAAAATCGTTAACAAAAGCAGAGAAGAATGACATACGAATAATTACAAACTCTGAATTGGATAGCTTGATAGAAGCAGATTCTCCAATTATTAAAGGCGTACAAACTGCACTTGTAAAAGGGGAGAAGGGGATAGAGATAAAAGAGAGTGCTGACGTATTACCCGGCGACTTCGTACAGTTCTGGAATGTATTTCAAGGCAAAGCATACGGACATTGCGGAATTATTCTGGACATTGATCCCAATAAGACACTTACACTTTATTCATCACATCCATTCACAGGAGGTTACGGAAAGCAGGAATACTTATGGCCTGAAAAGATTTATTTTGTAAGGTTAAAGTAGTTTCCGCCACCATACTCTCTCGGCGTTTGTAACATCGTTCGGGATATGTGAGTCTTCAATTAACACCTCAGTGACAGACTTAATTTTGTCGAATGTTAAATTAATAAGTTCAATCTCTTTTCTGTCAATCCAATTTTTTTTCTTGTCCTGATACTGAAAGATTAAAACATGGTGCTTACCATTTAAAATAACTCTGTACTTTTCAAAAGTAATCATCCAGGAACTGAAATCTTCATCATGGTAAATTTCTACCTTGAGCTTATATTTTGAAAGCTCAAATTTACAGATGTCGAATAGAAATTTGTTCCAATTCAAATTTGACCAGAGTCGTTTTTCAATGTCAAAGGCATAAGAAGCACAAGTCTCAATTCCTCTTTCAAAGTTATGATCTGTACAACCTGCCAGATGTCCGAACTTATCTCTCAATTCAAATTCATAAACACCATTAGATGCTTCTTTATATTGGAGTATCCAACCGGTGAATATTTCTGAATTATTTTCCAGCAATTTTGTGGATGAAAGAATGTCCCGTTCTTCCTTTAATCTCTCCATTTTTATAAAATTCAATGATCTGTTTTATGTCCTTATTTTTCAGTCCAACTTCATATTGTTCATCTTCGGTTTTGTAAGCGTCTACAATTACCCAACTTTTAAAAGCATCACTTTCTAGTGTTTGGCGAATAGTTATTGGTAATTCCTCTTTCGAAATTTTTGCTTTTCTGTTTGGATTATTTCCCCTACATGAGTGTCGGATAAGCTTTTTTAAATCATTAGCTTTTCCAATGAACTGGATATTTAGCGTTGATGATGTTTTCATAATCATTTCTTTAGTTGACATAGGAATATTAAGTGAATAGTAATTCCTCATCGTTTATCTCAGCTATTAGAACGCAAGATGAATAAAAAGTTTGCCAGAAAATTTTGCTGTGTAATTTTTTTGAGGACAAAGATTGACGAATGTAATCTGAATGTAATGTGGATTTTTTTTCCCATCTCCCGAGGAACTTAAGTTCTGTACGCCCGATAGAATTTATTAGGGAACTGAAATTCATATCGAGGAACTTTGTTCTCTATTTTGCTACTTCATTTCAGAATTCTGGACTCTTTTTTTTGAGGTTCTGGTATTTCATCAGGAGGAGTGGGCTTCCACAGGGGCTTTAGAGCTAAGATTGAAATTTGTTTCTTAAAAGGAATTGAGAACTTTTTCTATCGTTTCAAAAAACAAAAAGCAGATGAAACCGCCTGCTCCACCTGCTTTTTATTGTTAGATAGAAGCCCTCTCTACTGGAAACTATCTAAGCTCTCACAAACATTAACGGCTTTAGCGTTAAAGATGTTAGGGAGTTCTTAAGGCTTAAGTTTATTTTAATTTAGTAGACGTGTTGAGCTACTCAATGAGGTTACAGGACGCACAGAACTGCATTCAGCACGAGACAAAGACCAATCACCAGCGATACTGTAAACCAGCTATAGACTAGCTGACTTTTGAGCTTCGTTCAAAATATTTCCCCAACTTACTGTGATTATTCGTTCGTCTATGCGAATAACGTATAGAATCTGAAACCTAATGAATCTGAGCACCAGGCAGCAATTTATTGCTATAATACAAACGCACAAGCGAATCTTATTTAAGATCATAAACTCGTATTGCAAAGATGCCGATGACAGGAAAGATCTTGAACAGGAGATTCTGATAAACATCTGGAAGTCGCTTAAAACATATGATAATAAATACACACTATCAACATGGATTTACCGGGTTGCTTTAAATGTTGCCATATCACATTATCGAAAAGATTCAAAACGGAAAGCACAAACGCAAGCTATTGACGAATGTGTAATTCAGTTTGAAGATGACAACACTATTACAACAGAACTCGATCAGAATATTACGCTGCTGTATGCATTCATAGATGAGCTTGATAGATACAACAAAGCCATCATGATTTTATTGCTGGAAGGCAATAGTTATAAATACATAGGAGAGGTGTTAGGGCTGACGGAAACAAATGTGGCCACAAAGATTAATCGTATAAAGAAATTATTAAAAGAGAAATTCAACAATCACTAATTATGGAACTGAACGATTTAGAAAAGATCTGGAAAGAGAAAGACAGAAATGAGGGCTCGATAAAAATTAACGAGAAGATTCTCTTAAAAAGAAATTATGACAATGCTTCGAGCGAATTTGAAAAGCTTTTAAAGCTATCTATACTGGGTCGGAATCTGGCATTGATATATTTTATCGTGTCATTATTGATGGTGTACCTGGTGGGCAATGCTACTGTAATAGCATCTCTCGGCATAGTAGGAGCCATTGGCATGCTCTTATCTTTTATTTATCATTTTAGTTACACGAACAGACTTAGAAAGCTCAATTATTATTCGATGCCCGTAGTGGACTTGCAAAAGGCAATAAATGAATTCAGAGTAAAATCAGTTGGTGCAGGTAAGTATGACTTTATGGTTGTACTGCTTTGGATAGCCACTATCTCACCAATGGTAATTCAATACTTTTTTGGCAAAAACCTTTACACTTATTTCGAGCTGTCAATTTCAAACACCTTAATATTGATTGTTGTTTTACTGGTATTGTATGCCGCAAATAAACAAATGTATAAAACCCTGTACGAAGACAAACTATTAAAAGCCGAAGCAGACTTGAAAGAGATTTTGGAATTTGAGATTTAGTTATACAACTAGCTCTTCGCTATCTACTTATTCATCGTATTCACAACCGAACAAAATAGAAATTCTTATTGTAAAGTGAGATTAGGTATTGACTCCATTAATCAACTATTCTTATACCTGGTAATATCCAGGGCAAGGCCCACATAATTACCGTTGGGCAGCAATGAGTTAACCCAACTGAACCAGACTTTCTTTCCCTCTTTGTTTAAAAGACTTGTTTCCATTGATATGATTTCCTTTGGAAGAATATTGGGATAATTCAAAATATAATCGCGACTAATCCATCCCTCTCTTAAATGTTGTGAATTCCACCATCCATCGTTCACTAACTCTTTCGGTTCGTATCCAAGAAGATTTTGCACGGAAGGGCTGACAAAAACAATTTTACCTGTCTTATCGGCAACAATTGACAGAACGTTAAGTTTTTCAAGATTGGAATGAGAATTCTTTACACTCGAAATTAATTTCAACCGAACGACAATCACAATTGCGAAAACCCCAAGGGCGAGCATCAAATTTAAGAAGGCAATTAAATTTTCATTGCCCAGATTGTAACTTGAATAGGCATACGCAGATGCCAGTATAATTATAATGCTCTGTACCCCGTAGTAGAGCATGCTGTTGATAATAACTGAACTGGCACCCACTACCAATATTAAAATAGTAACTGCATTAGGATTGAATTGATTGAGCAGAACAAACGAGATGACATACAGAAGGGTACAGAGGTACGTGAAAAGATAAAAGTAAGGAACAACGACGCTCCGCTTATATCGGAAAAAGGTTGAAACAAAAAATAAGCATCCAAATCCAATGATCGTCCATCGCACCTCATCCAGGTCTTTCAATTCTGGCAGAATGCGATCATACAGAAGTTTGGTTACGGCCGCAGTAATTGTAAATAGGGCGATCAACAATCGTACAGAACCGATCGATTGTCGCAACAAGACTTTTTTAACAAAAGGGCTGTTAGATTCCGAGTTCATAGATAGTTCAGGTAAAGAAGCGCCGATAGGTATTTGATTACAATATAAGCATTGAATCGTTGCATGCAGTCATCATAATCTGATTGATTAATTAGATCTAGCTTTTTAAAGTAACTTATGAACCTAACTATTTATTAAGAAAAATGACTTTATTAATCATTAATCCCATAAGATGAATAACTAACAGTAGAGATCCCCGTATTAATTCATTTGGATCTGAATCTTAAACAATCCTTGACTCCGAATACAGATCATATGCAGCCACCAGCGATTCCCGATCGGTAGATGATTTATAAGTTTCATACTCCCCAATTTCATCACGACGCTCTGCGTAAACCGGCCTATATGTTGAATCGTATCCAGACCAAACTACCAGTAGATAATTATATCCTATTTTGCTTTGTCTGCCATTTTCTAGCCAGCGATTGAAAACTTCTTCATCAAGTGATTTAGGGAAATCCGGTCCGTTAAACATGTAAAAGTAAAGTCTATTGTATTCGCGAAATTTAGGAAAAGTCTGCGATTTAGATTGCAATATTTATTTACGATTTACACTTCTGCCTGAAGTAATTAACATGCAGAAAGATTAGCATAAGCAGAGAATGTTTTTCACAGTGTAACGTGATTTGCTCTAGCAGGTCTACTGATGAAACACTCTGGTGGATTTCTCCAATATCCCCTTTTCTAGTGATTTTTTATATCAGTTATCAATATCCTGTTTTTTAGGGATAGTAATGTTATTGTAATGTGGTCAGCTTTATATCAAAATCAAGAACGTGCATACAGGAGAATCATGCTATAACGTGATTACTGAAATGCTAATTCGAGGGTTACTACTAACATAAAAGACATTCTCATGAAAAAGATTATTAGTTGCTTAGTGATTTATTCACTTCTATTATTATCGGGCTGCGCAGTCGATGAGGCAGGAAAGAAAACACTTTCTGTCACTACCGATACTCCAACAAACATTACAGCTACCAATGTTACCCTTGGCGGCAATGTTACGAATGACGGCGGAAGTACTGTAACCAGCAAAGGGGTTTGTATCAGCTTGAGTGTAAACCCAACGATTGATGATCCTAACGATTTAAAACTGGAGATAGGAACAGGAGTGGGAGCGTATAGTGATTCTTACACGGGCTTTGACCCCAGCACTACATATCACGTGAGAGCCTATGCTACCAACAGTAGCGGAACGGTGTACGGTGAAGATAGGGCCTTTACGATGTTAGCGTCTACAGGCTTTTCGGTAACTACAGATACACCTTCCAACATAACTGGTACTGATGTAACGTTGGGTGGTAACGCTACGAACGATGGCGGAAGTACTATAACAAGTAAGGGTGTTTGTTTAAGTTT
>DATJHZ010000182.1:0-3391 GCA_035493595.1 Cyclobacteriaceae bacterium
GCTTCTTACAACCCGGCAATTCGTCTGGCAAATTTGTTTGAAGTTCCAACACTTGCCATCGCTAATTTTATTTTTCCGCAGGTAGCAAAAAAAATGAAAGATCATGGGAAAGCAGGTGTTCGTGATATCTACGTAAAATCAGTAAGCCTCATGTTGGCCCTGGCACTTCCAATGATACTTCCGCTGTATTGCTTTGCTGAATTTTTTATTGAAATAATTTTTGGCAGCGAATACCTGGAGGCTGCTCCCATTTTGCGCATCACTGCATTTTACTCTGTCATAATTCCGTTCAATCGTCAATTCGGAATGGTGTTAGATGGATTAGGAAAACCTAAACTCAATTTTCAATTATTGGTGATGACGGCCCTGGTAAATGTAGTGTTGAGTTATTTTCTACTGGGTAAATTTGGTCTTATTGGTTGTGCGTATGGAGCGCTTCTTTCGTATTGCATGTTGTTTACCATTAACCAGATTATACTTTACAGAGTATTTGGCATTCGTGTAATAAAAGTATTTGCTCACATTCTGGTATGGTATAGAACAGGCTGGAATCTGGCGTTTGCAAAAGTTATTCAGGCCGTGAGATAATTGATTTAAGAAGATATGCTTTTCAATTCAGTAGAATTCATTTTCATCTTTTTGCCAGTAACGCTGGCAGGTTATTTTTTTCTCACACACAGAAATTATCATAGAGAATCAAAAATATGGTTGTTTCTGGCTTCACTCTTTTTTTATGGATGGTGGAATCCTAAATACCTGATATTGATTCTGACATCAATAACCATAAATTTTTTAACAGCCCGAAGTATTGCCCGTACAGAAGACCAGCGAATTAAGAAAAGCATTTTAATTCCTGGTATTCTGTTCAACATTGGTTTGCTGGTGTATTATAAGTACGCCAACTTCTTCATTAGCAATTTCAATTTTGCAGCACAGACAGATTTTAATCTTCTTAATATTATTCTGCCACTGGGCATAAGCTTTTATACATTTCAACAGATTGCTTTTTTAGTGGATAGCTATAAAGGCATGGTAAAGGAATTTGACTTTGTTTATTACGGAGCCTTCGTAACATTTTTTCCACAACTTATCTCAGGGCCAATTTCACATCATAAAGAGTTAATGCCTCAGATGCTTGATCAGTCGAAGGCGCATATCAACATGATGAATATAGTCAAAGGTATTTTTGTGTTTAATATGGGACTGGCAAAGAAAATAATCATTGCTGATACCTTTGGTAAGATTGCCAATGTTGGATATTCCAATGTTGAATTGTTAAGTCTTCCTCAAAGCTGGGTAACATCATTTGCTTATACTGTTCAGCTTTATTTTGATTTTAGTGGCTATTCAGATATGGCCATTGGTCTTGGCTTGTTATTCAACATCGACATACCTGTTAACTTCAGGTCACCACATAAATCAGAGAGCATTCAGCAATTTTACAGACGTTGGCATATTACGCTTAGCAATTTTATGCGCAACTATATTTACATTCCGTTAGGCGGTAATCAATCATCAGAGTTTAGAACAAACGTAAACCTGTTGCTTACTTTTCTAATTGGTGGTCTCTGGCATGGTGCCAACTGGACTTTCGTAATATGGGGAGCACTCAATGGCCTGGCCCTTGTTGTACACAGGCTCTTTCAAAAAACAAAAATTAATCTGAATCACTACCTGGCAATAGGCATCACATTCCTTTTTGTTATGATCGTTCGTATTTTCTTCCGTGCGAATGAATTCAGCACTGCAGTAGAGGTATTAAAGACGATGTTTGGTTTCAAATCTCCTTCGGGAAGCTTTCCACTGGTCAGCACATTCTTTGATGCACCAATATGGTTGGCCGGTATTATTTTGTTGTTTTTACCCAACTCTGGAGAACTGACGGAGAAATTCAAAACCAGCTATAGATTTGCGACAATAATGGTCTTACTGATTCTTGTAAATATGGTATTTATGAATTCAGTTGCCAAGCAGGATTTTCTTTATTTTGATTTTTAGATTCCACCACCACCAATAGCATGAAACCTTCTGTTAACTCTTTAAAGAATGAAACGCTTCAGCAGCCAGAGAATGTTATCTCGCAAGCCGATAGTAGTGTAGGCCACGAATCTTTTCTAGCCAAAGAAGTATCAGCCACCAGGTTTATTAAAATTATTTTTCTGTGGGTTGTAGCGGGAGCTGTTCTAGTTGTTGGTGTTAACCTGTGGATTGATATCTATGGCTTATTCAGACCTGTATCTAATCGCAGCCTGCCTGTCTATTATAATGAAAGAGTTTCTAAATATCTTCTTTCAAAGAACTACATACCTGAAAAATTTAATACAGTTATTGTAGGCACTTCTCTTTCGGCTAACCTTGACATCTCAGAATTTAACAATGATCAGGACAAATTAAAAATATATAATGCCAGCCTCATGGGCGCTAATATCTCCGAGTTAAGACCCGTTGCAGATAATCTTGTAGAAGGTGGAATTAAAAGAATGATTATCTGTTTCAGCCCTTACATGATAAAGAATTCTGGTAGCAAGGAAGTTGAATTTGGACCTAAACTTTACATAGGAGCACTTGGCTCGAAGAATCTGTTAGACACATATATTGTTGGCCTCATAAGACATTATGATTTAATGCCGGCAAAATTTCCACGCAATCAGATAAACGAATTTGGTGTGAATCGTTTTGGTGACTTATATAAAGTAGAGAACGTTAAAGAGAAAATTGAAAAGGTTATCAAAGCAGATAAAGAGCTCACGGTTGATTCTATTGCACTTCATGAATTGCAGTTATTCATCCAAAAATTGAAAGATGAACACATTCAGTTTGTCGGTTATTTCCATCCTATACCGGCTGAAGTACTAGCCAGTAAACGTAAGGAGTATGAACATTTTGAACATACAGTAAGGCAATTTGTGAATGATGATAATAAACTCATTAATTTCAATACCAGTGAGTTTGAACACTTTACTACGGACTATTCCAATTATATTGATCATGGCCACCTCAGCGTTAAGGGCCAAGGAATACTCACTAAAATTCTGGTAGCAGAACACACCAGGCGATACCCCCTTTAATAATATTCTCAACTCTATTTGTCAGTAATTCAGGCTATTATTTAACGAGCCAGGGCAACGCCTTTTCTAAATCTTTCTAAGGGCTAATAAATTTTTTTTAAGATTTTTTCTGTAAAAGTTGGAAATGTTAACTCGATAAATCAACTTTGTCTATCGAATTAGTAGATAATCAATTCCCACCACATTGGTTCTCTGATTCTACGAAGAGAATTAAACTGCTTCCACCAAAGCGGATTAAACAATACATGGCTTCCGAATGCATCAAGCTTAATAGCATATGGTGGTATGCTTTTTAGCGAGATGCATTTAGTCGCCTCCAGTTC